>NZ_JBITUQ010000005.1:0-225976 GCF_044542515.1 Rhodococcus sp. NPDC078407
AGCGCTCATAGGATGCGGTCGAACGTGGGCATAAGAACTTGGAGTTGCAGTGCAGGAGACTTCTGACATCGTGCAGCCGACTTCTGAAACTGACACCGGCGGCATTTCGGTGGGGTCGGGGGTATTCGGTGTAGCGGGATTGCTGGGCAATGCCATCGGGGGCTACCTGGGAGGACGTGCCGATACGTTCTGGGTGACCGTGCTTGCGGTGATCGCAATGTCGGCGGTGGCTGCGCTCGCGCTGTCCGAAGGGTCCGCGGCGGTGGTGTTTCCCGCGCTGGCCGTGTGGGGTGCTGCTCAGATGGCCGCGCTTCCGATCGTGACCACTGCTTTGGTCGCACTGGGCGGGGGGTTCGCTGCGACACTCAACGTCGCACTGGTCAACCTCGCCATCGCTGCAGGCGGATTCGTCGGTGGTGCCTTCGCCGAGTCCGCGATCGATCTGTTGCCCTGGCTGAGTGTCGGTGGCTTCGTCCTGCTTGCGGCGACACTGGCGGCTCGGCATCTGAGGGCATCAGACGCGCCGGCCGATCGCCAAGAAATTGTTTAGCGATCAAAACGGGCTGACGGTATGGTTGATCGATTGACGATCGACGTGCCCGTCGGGCCGGTAGATTGACGGGCGATATCCTCATCGGACCGGTTCCGAGCACAGGATCTGCCCTGCAACTTCTCTACGGAGTGTGAATGTCGTTCGAGATCGTCGACCTCCCCGAAACGTGGGTCGCCGGTCTTCCAGTCCGGAGCCCCAAACGAGCACTGGGCCGGATCAACGACCCCGCTTTGGATCAAGCGTGGTCTGCTGTGCTCAACCAAGATACTTCCGGACCGTTGGCTTCGATTTATACCGACTTCGCCCCTGGTATCGGTTCGTACAACACACAGATAGTCGGTTATGTGTGTTCCTCGCTCTCTCAGGTTGCGCGCGGGCATCTTGTCGCAAAAGTCCCTGCTGCGAAATATGCACGATTTTCCGCAGTGGGTTCTTTCCCCGAAGTTCTCACTCGGCTGTGGATTCAGATAGATCATGCGGAGGAGCAGGGTGAGATAGTGCGATCGTTCACGGGCGATTACGAGTTCTATCCGCACGCGTACAAGATCGATCTCTATCTGGCAATCACTGTTCCAGGTGGTGCGTCATGACCTTCCGGGTGACTGCGCGCAGTGCCGAACTGTTCAGTGGATTGGTAGCCCCGAGAGTGGAACCCGGTGCGGAAGCGAGCGGGAGCGAGTGGATGCGCTTCTTGCGAGAACGTCTGCGCGAGAAGCACATCGGTGCGAGTCAAGTCAGCACGGTGTACGTGCCGGATCCCCACGGCACGGTCAATGCCGTTGTCGCTGTGTCGATCGATTCACCAGCCGACGTCGACATCGGTGATGTGTTCGTGTCGATACCTACCGGTGTGTTCGCCGTCTTCGTGCCCAGTGGTTCGTTGGCGGACCCGATCGAGGACGTATGGACTCAAGTCGACGAATGTGTGGCGTCCGGGGGTATTTTTCGTGCGTACAAAGAGGAAGTCGAAGTCGTTACAATTTCCGGAGAAGTGGAACTTTTCATTTCAATCGTTTTGTGAACCGAAGCGTCTTCATGTAATTGTCGCTTTCGAATCACAAAGTCGGCACGAAACCGGTTACCATTGCCGAGCGCAGCCAGCCCGCTGGGCGTCGTGAATTCGCACATCACGTCGTCCGGTCGACGGCCGGGCGGCGTGTCCAGGGCGTCGATGTCATCGCAAGGTCGACAGAGCAGGGGTGCAGCAACATGGTGAGACAACTCAGAGCAGAAGCAACGCGCGCGGCCGCGCTACGCGCCGCGGCAGACCTCTTTCTCGAGGTGGGGCATGCCAATGCCACGCTCAGTCAGGTTTCCGCGCAGTCCGGCGTCACCAAGGGTGCGTTGTACTTCCACTTCGCGTCCAAGGAAGAACTGGCCCGCGCCATCGTCGACGAAGGCCACGAGCGGGTATCCACTGCGTGTGCAGGCCTGGTCGACAGCCGAAGCCCGGCGCTCGAATCGGTCATCGGAATCTCGTACTCGGTACTCGAGCTCGCGGCCTCGGATCCACTGGTTCGAGTCATGTACCGGTTGCAGATGGAGATCGACGGTTCGGACACCGCACGCGGCAGTGTCTTCGGCACTTGGGGAAACATCTTCGAGCACCTCTTCGAGCGAGCGATCGAGCACGGCGACGTCGCCGATCATCTCGATGCCGGGAACGCAGCGCTGCTGGTGTGCGAGATGCTCGCCGGCGTTCTGATGGTGTCCGAAGCCCAGTCTCGTCTCGAAGATGCGCCCTCGCGCATGGAGAAGGTGTGGAACACCGTGCTTCCCTCACTCGTGCCCGCCGACAAGCTTGCCTACTTCCGCGAATTCGCGGCTCGCAGCCTGTCCAGCTTTGTGCGCGAGAACATCTCCTCGGCTTCGGTCAACGTCTGAAACTCGTGATCGGGTAGGCCTTGTCGAGGTCCTCGATGCCGGGGCACACTTGTGATATGGAACACACTGCTCAGAAGTCGAGAATGTCGGACAACGAACTTCGCAAGGCGATCGGCACCTTGCAGCAGCGTGCGGACGACGCACGCAAGCGTGGCGCGGAAGACGACGCCACTCGCATCGAGCGCACGGTCGCCGATTACCGAGACGAGATGTCGCAAAGATTGTGACAACCCTCTCGGGTGTCACCGCGTAGGGTCGAAAACGACCTGAACGTGGCGACCGGTGGGGGATACAGGCTTCGATGGCTACTTACGATCTACGCGGCAAGAAGACGTTGATCACGGGCGCGGGAAGCGGAATCGGCCGGGCGACGGCCATCGCTGCCGCAGAAGTGGGCGCGGAGCTCTTCCTCACCGATATCAACGTCCAGGGGTTGGCCGAGACCGTGGACATGGTCGGCCGCGCGGGCGGTACCGTCAGCCACTCTCTGCCCTTCGATGTGTCCGATTTCGAAGCAGTCACCGCGTTCGCGGACGACATTCACGCCGAATTCGGCAGCCTCGACGTGGTGATGAACATCGCCGGCATCTCGGCGTGGGGAACCGTCGAGAACCTCGAGCACCGACACTGGAAGTCGATGGTCGATGTCAACCTCATGGGCCCCATTCACATCATCGAGAAGTTCTTGCCTCCCATGGTCGACGCCGGACGCGGTGGCCACCTGGTCAACGTCTCCTCCGCGGCCGGTTTGATCCCGCTGCCGTGGCACGCTGCCTACAGTGCCAGCAAGTACGGTTTGCGCGGTGTGTCGGAAGTGCTGAAGTACGACCTCAAGCGCCACGGGATCGGCGTCAGCCTGGTGGTGCCGGGCGGCGTGAAAACCGGTCTGGTGCAGACACTTCAGATTGCCGGCGTCGATCGGGACGATCCGCGTGTGCAGAAATTGCAGCACCGATTCGAAAAGCGTGCCGTCGAACCGTCCGTGGTCGCCGACGCCATTCTCACCGGTATCGCCAAGCGCAAGTACCTGGTCTACTCGTCCAACGACATCAGGTTCGGTTACTGGGTGTCTCGGAAGTTCGCGCCGCCCTACGAGTTCGTCCTGCAGAAGGCAAACGATCAGTTCTCCAAACTGCTCGAGCCGCGTCGGGTCGGGGGTTCGTCCACATCGACGTCCAGTCTGCGTGCACCCGGACCTGAGTGAGACAACTCGTCGTGCGGATTGGCCAGAGCGCAGCCGGCGAGAGACAGACAGCCACAACCGATACATCCGGTCAGGTTGTCGCGCAGCCTGGTCAATTGCTCTATCCGAGAGTCCAATTCGCGGTGCCAGCGCGTCGAGAGGCGAGCCCAGTCCTCGCGCGTCGGCGTCCGTTCGTTCGGAAGCTCGCTCAATGCCTGCCGAATGTCGGCCAGTGGAATCCCGACTTTCTGCGAAATACGAACGAAGGCCACCCGCCGCAGCGTCTCGCGGTGAAATCTGCGTTGATTGCCGGAAGTTCGGCGGCTGGTGATCAGCCCTTGTTTCTCGTAGAAGTGCAATGCGGAGACGGCCACTCCACTGCGCTCGGAGAGTTGGCCGGGAGTCAGCTCACGGACGTTCCACTCGGGCATCGGCACGACCTCGACATTACTTCAGGTCTTGGATTTCGGCGGTGCGCGACGAATGGGTTTACCGTTCGTTCATGACTGTCGATGCGGCCCCGGGCCCGTTGGGTGCCAACTCCGAGGTCGGGCAGCTCCGAACCGTGATGCTGCACCGGCCGGGCGACGAGCTACGACGCCTCACTCCTCGCAACAATGATCAACTATTGTTCGACGGTCTGCCGTGGGTCGACAGGGCGCAGGACGAGCACGACGCGTTCGCCGAACTGCTCCGCAGCCGCGGCGTCACGGTATTGCTGCTCGGCGAGTTGCTCACCGAGGCCATGACGGCCAGTGGCGCGGCACGAATGCAGGGGATTTCCGCTGCCGTCGATGCCCGACGCCTCGGCCGGGCGCTGGCCGAAGATCTGGCCCAGCATCTGCGGAGAGTGCCGGCCGCAGATCTCGCGCAGATCCTCATGGCCGGAATGACCTTCGACGAACTGCTGGAGGCGGAAACGGGGGAGCCGCGACTGAGCGGTGCGTCGTTGGTCCGGCGGATGCACCACGGCGGCGACTTCGTCATAGATCCGTTGCCGAATCTGTTGTTCACTCGGGATTCGTCGTTCTGGATCGACGATCGCGTCGCCATCACCTCGCTCGCGCTGCCTGCGCGGGTTCGCGAGACGTCACTCACCGACCTGATCTACGCGTTCCATCCGATGTTCAGAGGGGCGCGACGGGCGTACGAGTCGCGTATCGCTCCGGTCGAGGGCGGTGACGTATTGCTTCTCGCTCCGGGCGTGGTGGCCGTCGGTGTAGGAGAGCGCACCACCCCCGCAGGTGCAGAAGCGTTGGCGCGCAGCCTCTTCGAGGACGACCTTGCACACACAGTGTTGGTGGCACCCATAGCGCAGGAGCGGGCGTCGATGCATCTGGACACGGTGTGCACCATGGTCGATACCGATGCGGTGGTGATGTACCCGGCCATTGCAGACACGTTGTCCGCGTTCACCATTCGCCGTGAGGACAACGGAGTCACCATTCGCGGCGCGGACCCGTTTCTCGAGGCCGCGGCCGAGGCGATGGGAATCGGCAAACTGCGACTGATCGATACCGGACTCGACCACGTCACTGCCGAGCGTGAACAATGGGACGACGGGAACAACACGCTGGCCATCTCGCCGGGGGTCGTCGTCGCGTACGAGCGCAATGTCGAGACGAATGCCCGGCTCGAGGCGTCGGGCATAGAAGTACTGCGGATCTCCGGATCGGAGCTGGGTTCGGGGCGGGGCGGTCCGCGCTGTATGTCGTGCCCGGTGTCCCGGGAAAGGCTGTAGCGCGCTACAGGACCGAGTGCACCTTCTCGGCCGGCCGGGCGAGCACGGTGCCCTTGTCGGTGACCACGATCGGGCGTTCGATGAGAATCGGGTGTTCGATCATCGCTGCGATCAGCGTGTCGGCGTCCGCGTCGGCGAGTCCCAGCTCCTTGTAGATGCTCTCGCGTGTTCGGATGGCCTGACGTGGTTCGAGTCCCGCGTCGGCCAGGAGCGTACGGAGCTCGTCCTCGGTGGGAGGCGTCTCGAGATACCGGATGACGCGCGGCACCACACCGGATTCCTCGATTGTCTTCAGGACCGTGCGAGAGGTGTTGCACCGGGGATTGTGGTAGATCGTCGCGGTGGTGGTCATGTTTGCAATCTTCCCACGCGGGTAGCCAACCCCACAGATTTCATGTAACGAACGGGAGTGTCTTTATGACCGACAAGCGGATTGTCATTGCAGGTGGGCACGGCAAGATCGCCCAACACCTGACGCAGGTGTTGACGGCGCACGGTGATCGCGCGGTGTCGCTGATTCGCAACGAAGACCACGTCGACGCCGTTACTGCTCTCGGTGCGTTGCCGCAGGTGATCGACCTCGAATCTGCGTCTGTGGACGAGCTGGCGGCCGTGCTCGAAGGTGCCGATGGCGTGGTGTTCGCTGCAGGTGCCGGACCCGACAGTGGCCCCGAGCGCAAGGACACCGTCGACCGCGCGGGTGCCGTTCTGCTGGCCGATGCGGCCGAGAAAGCCGGCGTTCGACGCTATGTGTTGATCAGCTCGTTCGGTGCGGGGGAACCGGTCGCCGACGATCTGGACGACGGATGGAAGGCGTACATCAACGCCAAAACTGCTGCGGAAGACGATGTTTCGGCCCGAAGCGGCTTGGACTGGACGATTCTGCGACCGGGCAAGCTGACGGACGAGGATGCCAGCGATTCCGTGTCGCTCACCGAACCTCCGCTCGAGCCCGGTGAGGTGACGCGAGCAGACGTAGCAGCCGTCATCGCGCAACTACTCGATTCCGGCGCAGCGGTGCGCAAGACTCTGATGCTGACATCGGGGTCGACTTCTATCGTCGACGCTGTCGACGCGCTGGGATAAGGCACGTCCTGTGCGCGTTCATATCGACTCGTCGAACACGACTCCGGTGTTCGAGCAACTGAGGATGCAGATCCTCGGGCTGGTGCGATCGGGCGATCTGATTGCCGGTACCAAGATTCCGACGGTGCGAGGCCTTGCGGAAGAGCTGAAGATCGCACCCAATACGGTTGCGAAGACGTATCGAGAGCTCGAGCAGCAAGGGGTGATCGAGACACGCGGACGATCGGGTTCGTTCGTCGCCTCGGGCGGCGACCCTTCCCGTGACATCGCGGCGCGGGCTGCAACGGAGTTCGTGAAGACAGTCCGGTCCATCGGTTTGGACGACGACAATGCGCGGTCGTTTCTCGAAGCTGCCCTGAGGGGAGCCGCGAATGCCGGGAACAAGGGCGATGAAAGTGACAAGGGTGGCCGCCATCGGCTGAGTTGACGCTTCAACTTACTTCTGACATCGTAATGCGGCCCATGTAGTCGTGTCAGAAGGATCATCCATGAACTCCACCCTTGTCCGCGACGCTGTCGCACTCGTCGCCCGTATCGGTTTGGGAGTCGTCTTCATCGCTCACGGCTGGCAGAAACTGAACACTTTCGGTCTCGACGGTGCAGCGGCGAGCTTCGAGATGATGAACGTTCCGCTCCCCACCGCTTCCGCCTACTTCGCCACATTCGTCGAACTCATCGGTGGCGGAGCATTGATCTTGGGGATCTTCACACCGGTGGCCGGTCTGCTGCTCTTCCTGAACATGCTCGGTGCAGCAATCTTCGTCCACTTCGAGAACGGCGTCTTCGTCACCGACAACGGCTACGAACTGGTCGTCGCACTCGGCGTCGGCGCTCTGCTCCTCGCCGCTTTCGGTGCCGGACGCATCAGCATCGACGGACTCACCAAAGGCAAGACAGCACTGCTTTCCTAGGTCATTCCGCAGGCTGCACTCCTGCCTTGCCTAGGTCAACGCCAGCTCGGCAGCCACAGCTGTTGCTGCCACATCTCCGGCGTGATCGGCATGGCTGTGAGGATCGGCCACAGCCAGACGAAATTCGCGATCACCACGGCGAGGTACACCGCTACCAGCAGTAGCCCTGTACCTCGTCGTTCCGCCGACGCGGTTGCCTTGCCGACGATGTCGCCCAGAACCAACGCGAAACCCATCACCATGAACGGCGCGAGCGCCACCGCGTAGAAGTAGTACATCTGCCGGTCCAGAGTGGTGAACCACGGCAGCAACGCGGCGGAATAGCCCACCAGCACAGCGGCATAACGCCAGTCGCGCCGCACCAACACCGACCAGATCACCCAGGCCAGCATCGGCAACGCCAACCACCACATGGCGGGTGTCCCGATGAGCATGATCGCCTTCACACACGAGGATGCCGAGCATCCGGACACGCTCTCGCCGTCGGCAAAGTAGTAGAGCATCGGGCGCAGGCCCATCGGCCACGTCCACGGCTTCGATTCCCACGGGTGCCGGTTGCCGGCCGAATTGGTCAGTCCCTCATGGAATTGCAACACGCTGCTGCTGTAGAACCAGAGGGACCGCAATGCGTCGGGCACGAACGAGAACGGACCTCCCACGCCGACGCCGTCGCCCACCTCGTGCCGGTAGACACCGGTCTCGGAGGTGAACCATGCCCACCACGTCATCAGATACACCGCGATCGGAACGACCACCAGGGCGTAGAGCGCAGGCCCGATATCGCGCAATGCGGCTCCCCGCCAGGGTCGCTCGACGCCGTACGAGCGACGTGCGGCCACATCGAATGCCACACTCAGCAAGCCGAAGAACGCGATGAAGTACAAGCCCGACCACTTGGTTCCACAGGCGAGGCCCAGCATGACGCCGGCTCCGAATCGCCACCATCGCACACCCATTCGCGGCCCGAGCGCACTCGCGTGGATCCTGCCCTCGTCGCGCACTTTCGAAAGCCGTTGTCGCATGTCGTCCCGGTCGACGATCAGGCAGCCCAGGGCGGCGGTGACGAACAACGCGAGAAAGATGTCCAACATGCCGATGCGACTGCTGACGAAGGTCACCCCGTCGACGATGAGCAGAATGCCGGCGATCGCACCCACCAGTGTCGAGCGTGCGAGGCGTCGAACGATTCGAATCACCAACAGCACCAACAGGGTTCCGGCCACTGCCGACGAGAAGCGCCAGCCCCAGCCGTTGTAACCGAACAGTGCTTCCCCGACGGCGATCAGTTGTTTGCCGACCGGTGGATGCACCACCAGGCCGTACGCCGGATTGTCCTCGATCCCTCCGCCGGTGAGAACTTGATAGCCCTGCGGGGCGTAATGCTTCTCGTCGAATACCGGGGTTCCCGCATCGGTGGGATAACGCAGCATCGTGAATCGCGTGATCGCACAGATTGCCGTGATGACGAGAGTGACGATCCACCCGCGCCTGGCATCGGTGTCGTGGAACCAGTCGCGCGCGGCAACGGTGGGCCCGGGACTGACCATCGACCGGTCGCCGGAGCGCACAGAGGTCAACAAGGTCACGTACCGATCGTAGGCGTTGATCAACGGTGCGTGACGGGCCGCGCCGCCGCATGCGGGACACTGGAGGCATGCTCATCCTTGCCGCCACCCCGATGGGCGACGTCGGTGATGCCTCGCAGCGCCTGCGTGACGCCCTCGGCAGTGCCGATGTCGTCGCTGCCGAGGACACCCGGCGCACCAAACAGCTCGCATCCTCGCTCGGGGTGGTGATTGCGGGCAGGGTGGTCAGTTTCTACGATCAGGTCGAGACCGCCCGCCTTCCGGCGCTGGTCGAGGCCGTGGCCGACGGCAAGACGGTGCTGTTGGTCACCGATGCCGGAATGCCGTCGGTGAGCGATCCCGGCTACCGTCTCGTGGCCGCCTGCGTCGACGCGGATCTGCCGGTGACCTGTCTGCCCGGTCCGTCGGCGGTGACGACCGCGCTCGCGTTGTCCGGTCTACCGGTCGAGCGGTTCTGCTTCGACGGGTTCGCGCCGCGCAAGCAGGGACAGCGACGCACGTACTTTCAGTCGGTACTCGCCGAACCACGTGCCATCGTCTTCTTCGAGGCCCCTCATCGGCTCGTCGCGTGCCTCGACGACGCCGTACACGTACTCGGTCCCGATCGCCGCGCCGCTGTGTGCCGAGAGCTCACCAAAACCTACGAGGAGGTCCGACGTGGGGGCCTGGGGGAGTTACTCGACTGGGCGAGGGGCGGGGTACGCGGTGAGATCACCGTCGTACTCGAAGGAGCGATCGCCGTCGCCGAGGAACCCGAGGACCTCGTTGCCGAGGTGGAAACGCTGGTGGCGTCGGGCATGCGCTTGAAAGACGCCTGCGCCCAGGTGGCGGTCGACGGCGTCTCCAAACGAGCGGTCTACGAAGCTGTCCTGGCGGCCCGGCAGGCGGAGTAGCTGCTCAGCCCGTCACTTGTTGACGAAGTCCCTCGGTGGCCGCTTCGAGAATCGTCTTGGTGCCCTTCTTGACCAGGAAGCCGGGCAGTGGAACCTTGGGGTCGACCGTCAGCTCGAACTCGACGTGGGTGCTGTTTCCCTTGGGCGTCAACGTGTATCGGCCTTCTTGGGCCTTCTGCTGGGTGCTCTCCACCAGGCTCCACGACACTTCGTTCTCGCTCCAGGTGTATTCGACCAACTGCTCGTCGTTGACACCGATGATCGAGACGTTCATCTTGACGTGGTTCGGCCTACCGTCCTCGAAGCGATCGACCACCTCGCACTTCTTGTGCACCGGAGACCACGAAGGGATGCCTTCGACGTCTGCGAGGACGTCGAGAATTGTCGCTGCGTCGGCGTCGATGTCGACGGACTTGTTCACTGTGACTGCCATGGGGAGAAGGTATCTCAGCTTTCTGTACTGGGGCTGACGTTACGGGCGAACTCGCCGATGGCGCGCAGCGCGCGGCGGGCTTCGGGGACGAAATCGGCCGCCTGAAACACGTGGACCTGATCCTCGTACACCTGGAGTTCGCAGTCGACGCCGGCAACCGCAAGGCGCTGAGCCATGAGTTCTGCGTCGGCATAGACCATTTCGGTGGAACCGACCTGAATCAATACCGGCGGCAGGCCGGTGAGGTCGCCGTCGACGGGGGAGACCCGCGGCCCTCGTTGGCCTTCGACGACGATGCGGGCATCGACGCGATCGGCCAGTGCCGTCAGTGCGGGAACAGCGGTGGACGGAAAGACCGAACACTTCGACGCGTTCTCGTGCTCGAGTTTGCGAGCGGGGTCCATATCGGTCAGGGGAGACATGGTGAAGATTCCCGCGGGTGCGGGCAGGCCTACGGTGCGCAGCGCCAGGGTGACCATGAACGCGAGATATCCGCCGGCCGAGTCGCCGCCCAGGACGATCTGCTCCGGGCGATAACCGGAATCGAGCAGGAAGCGGTAGGCGTCGACGCCGTCCTCCACGGCATGGTTGATCGGATTGCGCGGCATCATGCGGTAGTTCACCGACAGCACGGAGCCGTCGATCTGTTTCGACACTCGCGAGGTCATTCTGCGGTGGGTGCGCAGGCCGCAGCAGACGAATGCGCCGCCGTGCAGATACAGGACCACCCGATCGGTTCCGGTGCCCTCGGCGCGAATCCACTCGGCCTCGCACTCGGCGAGCATGACGCGACTGCGCGTGGTGCCGCTGATCTGCGGTACGAGCAGCCCCGCGTAATCGACCAGCCCCATCGGCCACGGAAGAGAAGGAGCCTGCGCCCACACCGTCAGGAACGGACGCACCGTGAACTGCAGGTATTTGGACAGAATCTGCGACTGCAGGCTTGCTCCGCGGATATCACTGCGGCGCGCGGTGGCTGCCGAGTCGGTCGTTTTCACTACGGTGAGCGCCGGATTCATAGCCGTCGCCTCCATCCCCGTTGGCGGTGCTCGGCGCGTCTGCGCCGTGCGTCGAGATCCCCGTTCTATTTGGAACCCCTGGTAACGGACAATAGCGGGTGGGTTTTCACGTCCGCACGTAAGGTCGTGTTCTGAGTCACATTCGGTGCCGTACCGTGACACAAAACAAATGGAAAAGGGACAGCTCATGGCACTCATGCCCATCACCGAATCGATGTTTCTGATCGCCGAGTCACGGGAGCACCCGATGCACGTGGGCGGTCTGGAGTTGTTCGTTCCGCCGGGCGATCCGCACGACTTCGCCGACGAAGTGCACCGCAAGTTCACCACCGGCGAGGTGCACGAGCTCTTCCGCAAGCGGCCGTCGCGTCCGGTACAGATCATGGGCAATCTCGCCTGGGCCTTCGATCAGGACGTCGATTTCGAGTACCACGTTCGTCGCACGGTGCTGCCTGCACCCGGGCGAATTCGCGAACTGTTCCAGTTCCTCTCCCTCAACCACAGCGCACCGCTGGACCGCTACCGACCGATGTGGGAGCTGCACATCATCGAGGGGTTGGCCGACGGTCGGGTCGCGCTGTACACCAAGGTGCATCACTCACTGGTCGACGGCGTGAGCGCCTTGAAGTTGATGCAACGAACCCTCAGTACCGACCCGGAGGATCGAAGCGGAGTCGCCACCTGGGATCCCTCGTTGTTCCGCAAGCGCAAGAAGCAGGCCGCCGAGGGGCAGTCCGGGCGATTGGCGCAGCTGGGCGGTGGGCTTTCGCTGGGGCGCAAGATCGTCGGAGACCTGGTCGACTTCGCACCCGCGACGGCTCGAATCGGGCTGCGCGCGTTGAAGAAAGAAGGGGCGCAGCTGCCGTTGCAAGCGCCGAGGACGATGTTCAACGTGCCCATCGGTGGGGCGCGCCGATTCGCTGCGGAGAGCTGGTCGATCGAGCGCATCCGCGCGGTCGGTACGGCGCTCGATGCCACGCTCAACGACATGGTGCTCGCCATGTGCGCCGGCGCTCTGCGCGCGTACCTGATCGATCAGAACGCGTTGCCCGAGGAGCCTTTGATCGCGATGGTCCCGGTCTCGCTGCGCAAGGAGGGGGACGACAAGGACTCGGGTAACTCGGTGACGACCATCCTGTGCAATCTGGGCACCGACGAATCCGACCCGTTGCTTCGTCTCGAACGCATCAAGGAGTCCACTGTTCGGGGCAAGCAGATGATGGGTGAGCTCAATACCCTCGAGGCGCTCGCCGTCGGCGCAATCACCATGGCCCCGTTGCTCTTCGGTCCGGTCCCGGGATTCGTCGACTACACCCCGCCGCCGTTCAATGTGATCATCTCGAACGTGCCGGGTTCCAAGGAGGATCTGTACTGGAACGGCGCGAAACTGGACGGCATCTACCCGGCGTCCATCGTGTGCGACGGTCAGGCCCTCAACATCACTGTCGCCAGCAACGGCGATTCGTTGAACTTCGGGCTCATCGGGTGCCGGCGAAGTGTGCCGCGCCTGCAGCGCATGCTGACGCATCTGGAGAACACGCTGGAGGAGCTCGAGAAAGCGGCGTAGCCGCAGTGGTGCGGTCAAGTGCCCTGGGCGGGACACAACCGCACCACTGCCGCAGGCACTACTCGTACTTCGGGAACACCGGCGTCGGGGTCGGTAGCGCTGTGCCGGGCACCGAACGTGTTGCGATGTCGGTGAATTCGCGGTTCGACGCGCCGAGCAGGTCGAGGATGCGCGACGCGGAATCGGGCATGACGGGCTGCGCCAGAATGCTCACGATGCGCAGTACCTCGATCGTCACGTACAGCACGGTGGCCATGCGATCGGGATCGGTCTTACGCAACACCCACGGCTGCTGCAACGAGAAGTAGCGGTTCGTCTCGCCGAGTACCGACCAGATCGCTTCGAGCGCGGAATGAAGTGCCTGCACATCGAATTCGCGTCGACAGATGTCGAGCAGTGCATCCGCCCGGGCGAGCATCGCCTCGTCCTCGGCGGTGAACTCGCCCGGTGTCGGGAGTGCTCCGTCGAGATTCTTGGCCACCATGGTCAGCGATCGCTGCGCGAGGTTGCCGAGTTCGTTGGACAGATCGGCGTTGACGCGGGCGACGATGGCCTCGTGGCTGTAGCTGCCGTCCTGGCCGAACGAGACCTCGCGCAGGAAGAAGAAGCGCACCGGATCGAGACCGTAGTTCTCCACCAGAGACTGCGGGTCCAGGACGTTGCCGAGGGACTTGGACATCTTCTCGCCCTTGACGTTCAGGAAACCGTGCACGAACACCCGCTTGGGTAGCTCGATGCCTGCGGACATCAAGAAAGCGGGCCAGTAGACGGTGTGGAACCGCGTGATGTCCTTGCCGACGATGTGCAGATCGGCCGGCCAGAACTTTCGATACGACTCCGATTCGGTGTCGGGATAGCCGGCACCGGTGAGGTAGTTGGTCAGGGCGTCGACCCAGACGTACATCACGTGCGCGGGGTCGCCGGGTACCGGCACACCCCAGTCGAACGTCGTGCGGGAAATCGACAGGTCGCGCAAGCCGCCCTTGACGAAATTCACGATCTCGTTGCGACGGGTGTTGGGCGCAATGAAATCCGGTGCAGCGTCGTACAGCTCGAGCAGTTTGTCCTGGTACTGCGACAACTTGAAAAAGTACGACGGTTCCTCGGTCCATTCGACGGGAGTGTTGGTCTCGGTCGCGACGCGGGCCCCGTCCTCCATCAGGGTGGTCTCGGCCTCGGTGTAGAACGCTTCGTCCCGTACCGAGTACCAGCCGGAGAACGCGTCGAGATAGATGTCACCGTTCGCTTCCATCCGTCGCCACAGTTCCTGGCTCGCGGCGTGGTGGTCGGCGTCGGTGGTGCGAATGAAGCGTTCGTACGAGATCTTCAGCAGGTCCTGCGCGGTCTGGAACGCGTTGGAATTGCGTGCCGCGAGCTCACGAACGTCGATGCCCTCGGTCTGCGCGGTCTGCTGCATCTTCAAGCCGTGCTCGTCGGTTCCCGTCAGGAATCGCACGTCGTAGCCGTCGAGGCGCTTGAAGCGCGCGATGGCGTCGGTGGCGATGTACTCGTAGGCGTGCCCGATGTGGGGGGCACCGTTGGGATACGCGATGGCGGTGGTGACGTAGAAGGATGGCCGTGAGGCTTCAGCTGGCGCAGTCATGGTGCGCCTACTCTATCCAGCGTGAGCAAAGACCGTCCCGCACCACCGTTGCCCGAGTCCGTCGGCGCCCTCGTCGATGCGCACACTCACCTCGATGCCTGCGGTGCCACCGACGCGGCGAGTGTGGCCGCAATCGTCGATCGGGCCGAATCCGTCGGCGTCACGCGTGTGGTGACGATCGCCGACGATCTCAAGGCCGCTCGCTTCGCCGTCGACGCGGCGTCCTGGGATCCGCGGGTGTGGGCCGCGGTGGCCATCCACCCCACTCGCGCCAACGTGCTCGACGACGCTGCCAAGAGCGAGATCGAGCGATTGGCGTCCGATCCCCGCGTGGTTGCCGTCGGAGAGACCGGGCTGGACTATTACTGGCCCGGGAAGCTCGACGGTTGCGCGACGGTGGCCGAGCAGCACGACGGCTTTCGGTGGCACATCGATCTGGCGAAACGTCTGGACAAGCCGTTGATGATTCACAATCGCGAGGCCGACGAGGACCTGCTGGCCGTTCTCGTCGCAGAGGGTGCTCCGGAAACGGTGATCTTCCACTGCTTCTCCGGCGGTCCCGAGACCGCGAGGGCGTGCGTCGACGCCGGCTACGTCCTCAGTTTCTCCGGGACGGTCAGCTTCAAGAACGCGCACGCACTGCGCGAGGCCGCGCTCCTCGTGCCCGACGAGTTGGTGCTGGTGGAGACGGACGCACCGTTCCTGACTCCACATCCGTACCGCGGCGCGCCCAACGAGCCGTATTGCCTGCCATACACCGCCAGGGCGCTGGCCGAGGTTCGAGGTCAGGATCCTGCCGAGCTGGCGGCGCACGCGACTGCCAATGCCGAGCGGGTCTACGGCCTGTAGCTGCTGAAGTTGCGACCCAGGTACTAATTCGTTACCGTACCGTGACCGAACTCGGCGTTTCGCGTGCCGGGTCACGCTCGCAACTGCCAGGAAACACGAAACTTTGTCGACTATCAGACGCCTCAACTCCGCTCGTTCGACCACGCTCTACCTGGTCGTCGCGGCCCTGTTGATGACTCTCGTTGCCGGTGGTGTGATGGCCGTGAGCCGTCACAAGACCGTGACCATCGACGTCGACGGCGACATGATCTCGTTGAGCACGATGAAGACCGACGTCAACAGCGCTCTCGTCGACGCCGGCTACACCCCGTCGGACAAGGATCTCGTCGTTCCCGCGCCGGACTCAGATCTGAGCGACGGCGACACCGTCGTACTGCGTCGAGCCCGTGAGCTCACGTTGAACGTCGACGGCAAGCCCGAGAACATCTGGACCACTGCTCTGACTGTCGACGAAGCCCTCCAGCAGACGGGCCTGGCCGAGGACGTGCATGTGTCGGCGTCTCGCTCCGAGCGGTTGCCTCTCGACGGCACCGAGCTCGATGTGGCGCTGCCCAAGGAGGTCTCCCTGGTCGATGGAGGCAGTCCGGCAACGCCGCTCACGCTCGCGGCACCGACCGTGCGCGAGTTCCTCGAAGAGGCCGGCAAGCCGCTCGAGGAGGCGGATACCGTCACCCCCGATCCGGACGCCACCGTCACCGACGGTGTCGAGATCGTCGTCACGCGCGACCGCACCATCACCAAGACCGAGACCACCGACGTCGATGCCCCGGAAGAGCGCATCGAGGATCCGACGATGAACATGAGCAAGACCGTCGTCGAGAACCCCGGAGCTCCCGGTATCTCCGACATCACGTGGAAGATCAACATGGTCAACGGGGTCGAGGCCGGACGCGAGAAAGTGGACGAACTGGTCAAGGTGCCCGCGCAGCCGAAGACCGTTCGCGTCGGAGCCAAGCCCGGCACCGAGGTGCCCCCGGTGGAGAACGGTGCGATCTGGGACGCACTCGCGCAGTGCGAGGCAACCGGCAACTGGGCCATCAATACCGGCAACGGTTACTACGGCGGCGTGCAGTTCGACCAGAACACCTGGGAACGCCAGGGTGGCCTCAAGTACGCACCTCGCGCCGACCTCGCCACCCGCGAGGAGCAGATCGCGATCGCGTCGGTGACCCAGAAGTCCCAGGGCTGGGGCGCATGGCCTTCCTGCACCTCGCGCCTGGGCTTACGCTAGCTCACGTAGAGTTTCGCCCCGTGTCCGAACATGTGAGGGGAGCTGCGGCTCTGCTCGGCCCCGCCGAGGTCCGCTCTCTCGCCGCCGAGCTCGACGTTCGGCCCACCAAGCAACTCGGGCAGAACTTCGTGCACGACGCCAACACAGTGCGACGCATCGTCGCCTCCGCCGGTGTCGGTCCGCAGGACACGGTCCTCGAAGTCGGTCCCGGACTCGGGTCGTTGACTCTCGCGCTGCTCGACGTGGCCGACGCCGTCATCGCGGTCGAGATCGACCCCAAGCTGGCCACCCGATTGCCCACGACAGTGGCCGACCGGGCCCCGACGCTGGCAGACAGATTGACGGTGATCGAGGCCGACGCCCTGCGCATTCGCGCCGCGGACATCGCCGGTGAGCCGACTGCCCTGGTGGCGAACCTGCCGTACAACGTCGCGGTTCCGGTCCTGATCCATCTGTTCTCGGAATTGCCGAGTCTTCGTGTCGCGGTGGTGATGGTCCAGGCCGAGGTGGCCGATCGTCTTGCCGCAGTACCGGGGAGCAAGATCTACGGCATTCCCAGCGTCAAGGCCAGGTTCTTCGGCGACGTCAAAAGGGCGGGCGCAGTGGGCCGTTCGGTGTTCTGGCCGGTGCCCAAGGTCGAGTCGGGTCTCGTTCGCATCGATCGTTACGCCGAGCCGCCCTGGCCGATCGATATGGCACATCGCAAGGCTGTCTTCGCGGTGATCGACGCAGCATTCGCGCAGCGGCGCAAGACGTTACGGGCAGCACTGTCGGGATGGGCCGGCTCTCCGGTGGCCGCTGAACGACGCCTGCGCGAGGCCGGGATCGATCCGACGGCTCGGGGTGAAACCATCGACGCCGCAGCTTTCGTCCGGTTGGCGGCCACCGAAGCCTGAGGCTCTACAGGTGGATGTCCTCGAGCGCAGTCAGCTCGGTCCACGTCGACGCCCCTTCCCGGGCTGCAGCGACGGGAGCGTAGCGATCTGCGTCGATCAGTGTGCCCAGCTCCAGCCCGGTCATCGATCCGATGTCGGCCACCGGAACCTGGTACGTCCGATACGGGCCGAGAGGCGGGGGATCGGTCTCGAGTCGTAGCGGCTTGTCGAGTATCGGGTCGAGGGAAGGCGACTGGTCCAGCACGTAGCCGGTGCACGCCGAACTCGAATTCTGCGACCACACCGCGATTTTGAAGAACTGCCGCGGAATGGCGACGCTTCGGTAGAGGGGGTCGTCGTCGGCGAAGATGCAGCCACTGAACACCGAAAGCCGTCGACCGTATTGCTCGGCGTAGCCCAGTACGTAATCCTCGAGCCCCAGCCACAGTGTCTTGGACTGATTCAGCGTGGCCGTCTGCGGCGCGCACACCGTGTAGTGAAAGGTGTCCTCGTTGGCGCGCCTGGCCACCGACAGCTCGCCCCACACCGGATCTCGCCTGCGCACCAGATGCCCGCGGTCGAGGTCGTTGTTCTTGTACAACTCGTTGCCAGCCTGCTGTGACGCCGGGAGCCGATCGTCGAGTCGCCAATTGTCTCCGCGCCCCACATCCTGCAGGCTCGCGCCGTCGATGTTGACGCCGGTGACCGCGGCGAGGCGTCGAGCAGGATCCATGGACACCGAGAAGTGGGTGTACGGCAGCACCACCAGGCCGGTGCGATCGGGCAACGGGACGTCGATGTCGGCCAGGAAGGTCGGGTCGAAACCGAGTGGTGTGGTCATCGGCTCATTGATTCACGTCTCGGTTACCGGTGAGTGAACCGCGGCGAGGTAGCGCCGATTGAGCCTCGCATGTCGCTCGGCCACGACGCGGCACTCCTCGAGTAGCTCGGCAGGGCCGAGCACGGTGAAGTCGGTGTCGAACGCCGCCAACCATCGCGCAATCGAGGGTAGTGTATCGCCCGACAGCACAACCGCACAGGTGAGCTCGTCGATGGATTCGATTGCGCCCCATTGCTCGTCGACCATCGGTGCGATCGTTTCGATCGGGGCGTGAAAGGCAATCCTCGCCTGTACCTGCGTGAACGCGCGATCGATGCCCTTGGATACGAACGCCGCCGCCCCACCCTCCGGTAGGTCGCGCGGAGTGAACCGGGGGCCGGTCGGGATCTTCGGGATCATTCGATCCACCCGATACGACCGCCAATCCTCCCGCAGCACATCCCACCCCAGCAGATACCACCGCGCTCCCGCCCGCACCAGGCTGTACGGCTCCACCTCACGTCTGGATTCGGAACCGTCGTGCTTGCGGTAATCGAAACGGAGCCGCTCGTGCCGATGGCACACCGCCGCCACCGTGGACAGCACCGACGCATCCACGGCCGAGCGCGGCGTGCTCTCCACCACGTCTATCCGCAACGCGTCCAGCCGATGCTGGATGCGCGACGGCATCACCTGACGCAACTTCGTCAACGCTCGCAACGACGCCTCGCCGATACCTGCCACCGACCCTCCGGCAGCCGATTGCAACCCGAACGCGACCGCGAGCGCCTCGTCGTCGTCGAGCAGCAGCGGCGGCATTTCGGCACCGGGGCCGAGCTGATAGCCGCCGCCGACTCCCGGCGTCGCATTGACCGGATAACCGATATCTCGCAGCTTGTCCACATCTCGCCGCAGCGTTCGCGGAGTGACAGCGAGCCGCTCTGCCAGCTCCGCACCTGCCCAATCGCGACGGGTCTGCAGCAGCGACAGCAGCCGCAACAGCCGAGCCGACGTTTCCTTCATGAGGCCACGATGCCACGCAATGCGGACATATTCGGTCCGCTTTCCCGATCCGACACCGCCACCCAAGTCCACCAAATGTGACATCGACCCCCACAAAGGCCACTGAACGTCACATCGACTCCTCTCGGGCGCTACGTCGCGTACCCCGAGCTGGACCGTCTGGTGGTGAACTCGGCCGCTGTTTCTCCACTACTGTGGTTACTCGTGCTGTCTGTCGTTCCTACACCCGTTGTCGTTCGGGCCCCGTCGAAGGTGAATTTGCACCTCGCGGTCGGTGACCTGCGTCCCGACGGTTTTCACGAGCTGACGACGGTGTTTCAGGCGCTCTCGCTGTCGGACGAGCTGTCGGTGATTCCGGCCCCGTCGCTCTCGGTTCGGGTGCGCGGGGACGACGCGAAGGTGGTTCCCACGGACTCGCGAAATTTGGTCTGGAAAGCTGCAGTGTTGCTGGGGCGTCGAGTCGGCCGTGAGCCGTCGGTGGAGATCACCATCGACAAGGGCATTCCGGTGGCCGGGGGCATGGCGGGCGGGAGTGCCGATGCAGCCGCGACGCTGGTGGCGCTCAATGCAATGTGGCATCTCGAGCTCTCTCGTGACGAGCTGGACGAGGTCGCGGCAGAACTGGGTAGCGACGTGCCGTTCTCGTTGCACGGCGGCACGGCGGTGGGAACCGGGCGCGGTGAGAAGTTGCTACCGGTGCTCTCGCGCAACAGCTTTCATTGGGTGCTGGCGTTGGCCAAGGGCGGTCTGCAGACACCGGCGGTGTACAACGAGCTCGACGAGTTGCGTGCCAAAGGGAGTCCGCCTCGTCTCGGCGGTACGGAAGACCTGATGCATGCGCTCGCGTCCGGCGATGCTCGAGCACTCGCACCGCTGCTCGGCAACGATCTGCAGGCCGCTGCGGTGTCGCTGATGCCGCAACTGCGTCGCACCCTCCGCGCGGGGGTTACCGCCGGCGCGTTGGCAGGCATCGTCTCGGGCTCGGGCCCCACCTGTGCGTTCCTGTGCGCCGACGCCGACGCGGCGGTGTCGGTGAGTGCTGAATTGTCCGGTGCCGGCGTGTGCCGCACCGTCCGTGTTGCGAGCGGACCGGTTCCCGGTGCTCGTGTTGTCACTAATGAATCGATTGGTTTTTCCTGATGGTCAATCTCGTCAATCTCGAAAACGTCAGCAAGTCCTTCGGCGTCAAACCCCTGCTCGACGGCGTCTCGCTCGGCGTGCAGGAAGGCGAACGCATCGGCATGGTCGGCCTCAACGGAGGCGGTAAGACCACCACCCTCGAGGTTCTCGCGGGCATCGAGCCGCCCGATTCGGGTCGCGTCAGCCGGGTGAACGGCCTGCGGATGGCCGTCGTCACCCAGCGCGGGGTGTTGCCCCCCGGGTCCACTGTCGGTCAGGTCGTTCTCGATCCACTGGGCATGGCCGAGCACGAGTGGGCCGGCGATTCTCGGGTGCGCAACATCCTGACCGGTATCGGCATCGCCGATCTCGGACCGGCGGGCAGTTCGGGACTCGACGCGCCGATCGACAACCTGTCCGGTGGTGAGCGTCGACGAGTCGCGTTGGCAGCGGCCCTCGTTCAGGATCTGGATCTGCTGGTGCTCGACGAGCCCACCAACCACCTCGATGTCGAGGGCGTGCAGTGGCTGGCCGCTCATCTGGTCAGCCGCCGCAGTGCGTTGGTGGTCGTCACCCACGATCGCTGGTTCCTCGACACCGTCGCCAATCGCACGTGGGAAGTGGTCGGCGGAGGCGTCGAGGCCTACGAGGGTGGCTACAACGACTGGGTGTTCGCCCGCGCCGAGCGGACTCGCCAGGCCGATGCGTCCGAGGAGCGTCGACGCAACCTCGCCCGTAAGGAACTGGCCTGGCTGCGCCGCGGCGCACCCGCCCGTACCTCCAAGCCGAAGTACCGCATCGAGGCGGCCGAGGCACTGATCGCCGACGTACCGGCCCCGCGTGACTCCGTCGCGTTGTCTTCCTTCGCTCAGCGCCGTCTCGGCAAGGTCGTCATCGAACTCGAGGACGCGCGCCTCGAGACCCCCGACGGCCGGGAACTGGTCAAGGACTTCACCTGGCGTCTGGCTCCCGGGGAGCGCGTCGGTCTCGTCGGCGTCAACGGCTCGGGCAAGACGACGATGCTCCGCACGCTCGCCGGTGAACTGCAGCCCGCTGCGGGTAAGCGCATCCAGGGCCAGACCGTCAAGATCGGGTGGCTGAAGCAGGAACTGGACGATCTCCCCAAGAAGCTGCGGGTTCTCGACGCAGTCAAGGAGGTGGCCGAGCGCATCACGCTGGGCGACCGTGAAATATCCGCCGGGCAGCTCGCGGAGCGCCTCGGCTTCACCCCGGCGCGGCAGCGCACCCCCGTCGGCGATCTTTCCGGTGGAGAGCGGCGTCGTCTGCAGCTCACGCGAGTGTTGATGGCCGAGCCGAACGTGCTGTTGCTCGACGAGCCCACCAACGACCTCGACATCGACACCCTCCAGCAGCTCGAGGACATCCTCGACGGCTGGGCGGGCACTCTCGTCGTCATCAGTCACGACCGCTATCTGATCGAGCGCATCTGTGATTCGACCTGGGCACTGTTCGGCGACGGCAAGCTCACCAACCTGCCCGGCGGCATCGACGAGTATCTGCGTCGCCGCGCGGTTCTTGCGGCCGAGGCCACACCGGATTCGTTGACCACGGGCGCTGTGCCGCGCAAGGCGACCCGTGACGCAGCCTCGGAGCGCGCGGCCCGCAAGGAGCTCAGCAAACTCGAGAAGCTCGTGATCCGGCTCTCCAAGCGGGAGACCGAATTGCACGCCGAGCTCTCCGAAGCAGCTACGGCGCCGGACAAGCTCGTTGCGCTCGACACCGAACTCAAGCAGGTTCTCGCCGACAAGGACGTCGCCGAGGAACGATGGATGGAATTGGCTGCCGAATTGGAGTAGAGCCTGCGGCATGTGACTGGCTGCATAATGGGTCGTTCCGCAGGTTCCACTCCTGATCCGCAGTCTGCTACGAAGTTTCGCTCACGTGCGCGCAGCGCATACTGGACACATGGCATCGGTGGTCGCGGAAGTACTCGGTTCGGATTTTTCCCGTCTTCATCCCAAGGTTCAGTGGCGCTTCGGATTGCAATCCTCGGACCATCTTGCCCAGTTCGGGGTGGGCGTGATGGAGGAGATGACGCACTCTCGGTTGGTGCCGCCGCCGTTGCTGTGGGCCGGACGCAAGCGCGGACTCTTTCCTGCGGGTGTCGGTACGGACGTGCCGTTCACCATCGCCAATTACGCGTATGTGGACGAATTGGGCCGCGAGACAATGTCTTTCGTGCGCCGCTTCGCCTTCGCCGGCCGTCCGCAGGGGATGAACTCGGTGATGGTGTCCTCGGCCGAGTCCAACGACTATGCCCTGGACTACCTGGGATTTTCGTCGGACATGGTGGTGCACACCCGCTGCGAGGTCGACGACGACGGCGGACTGATTCTCGAGAGCGAAGTGCCGAGATTCCTGCTCGGCCCTTTGGCACCGAAATTGCCGAAGGTGGCGTCGGCGGTGACGATCGGTCGGGAGTGGTGGGACGCGGCGGAAGAACGCCACCGCATCGAAATCCAGGTCGAGAGCCCGGTGCTCGGCCAGCTGTTTCTGTATCGCGGATGGTTCACCGCAGAAGAGCGTCCGTGTCGACCTGCCGACATCCCCGGTGACGCGCGTCCGCGATCGGTCGAGTCTCGCGAGTAGCGCGCTACTGTTACGCGTCGAACGATCCGCGTGCGAAGGAGTCAACAGTGGCCGTTGTCGAAGCCGAGGTTTCCGGCGGTGTCGGGCACATCGTTCTCAATCGGCCGGAGGCCTTGAACTCGTTGAACGGTGCCATGATCGACGGTATTCGGGCCGCTCTCGATGCATGGCGCGACGACCCTGCGGTCACCTCGGTTCTGGTCACCAGTAGTTCACCGCGCGCGTTCTGCGCGGGTGGAGATATCAAGGCGATTCGGCAGGCCGTCGTCGAGGGCGACAACGATGCCGGTCCGCAGTACTTCGCCGCTGAATACGATCTCGACGAACTGATCGCCGACTACCCCAAGCCGTACATCGCCGTCATCGAGGCAGCGGCCTTCGGCGGAGGTCTGGGTATTTCGATCCACGGCAGCATTCGCGTCGTCACCGAGAACGCGGTACTGGCGATGCCGGAGACCGCGATCGGGTTCGTGCCCGATGTGGGATCGAGCTTCTTTCTGTCGAGGCTGCCCGGTCGTGTCGGGCGCTATCTTGCGTTGACGGGTACGCGTATCACCGGACCCGATGCGCTTGCGCTCGGACTGGCAACGCACTTCTGCCCGAGCGAGGTAGTGGACAAGCTGAAAGCCGATATTCTCGCCGGCATCGATATCGAGGACGCGCTGGAGCGTCACACCACGGCACCGTCGACGACGGAGCTGTCGTTCGACGCGGACGCGGTGGCAGCGGTGTTCGAGAAGGAGTCTCTCGTCGACATCATCGACGCGTTGCACTGTGACACACCGTGGTCGCGAACCACCAAGACTCAACTGGCGACGTTGTCGCCGACGTCGTTGATGGCCACCGACGCGTTGATCGGAGCGGGAGCCGACAGCACGTTACGTGAGTGTTTGGATCGGGAGTTGCGGGTAGCAACCTGGATCATCACCGAGCCGGACTTCGCCGAGGGTGTGCGTGCGGTGCTGGTCGACAAGGACCGTGCGCCGCAGTGGAAGCCTCTGGTGCTCGAGATGGTGCGACCAGAGGCCTTCCAACAGCTGTTGTGACCGACTGGGGTCAGCGGTAACCCTTGGCGGGGTTCTGCAGGTCCAGCACGATGGTCTGGCCGTTGGAACGCACGTGGATCTCGGGGTTCTGCAGGCCGCCCGAGACGAGGTACTCACCGAGAAGCTGCAGCAACTCGTCGGGGCCGACGGAGGTGTCGGGGGTGCGGATGTCGCCGGTGCGGCTGCCGAGCTCGTTCTGGGTCAACCGGCCTGCGATGCGCACCGAGGCGACGCCCATGGCCGTGCGACGGTCGGGTGCCTGGCCGCGGCCGAGCGACGGCGTGGAGCCGGCGGTCGATCCGTGCGACGTGGAGCGCCCGTTGGTGGGCAGGCCGTGTTCTGAGATCTGATCGCTTGTAGTCACTTCAACCTCGTTCGATTCCGTGGCGGGCTTCTCTGGACGACGTCGATCGCCGCGGGCGGGCGTTGAATCCGTGACGGACGACGTTGTTGGTGCAGGCGTTGTTGCGGACGCCTTCTCGGTGGGCGTGGACGCTACGGCCGATTTCTCGGTGGTGACGACCTCGACCGCCTTCTCGGCGGGCGCTGCCGCCGAAGAATCGGTGCGGGCACTGGTGGACGACGTGGAGTCGGACTTCGGCGGCGTCGCCAAACGATGCGCAGGAGCGCCACCGACCTTGATCCCGGCCAGTGGGTAGTTCGTTCCCTTTGTCATGTCGTCTTCCACTTCATCGTGTTCCCAGGTGGTTCCGCGCCGAGATGTCACGATCGGATATCGATCAGGACGCGTAACTCGGCGTAGAGCACGTCAAAACGTACTCTAAGTTTGTTCGGACCCTGCGAGAGTAGCATCACGATTGTTTAAGATGCCATTTTTTGACCGATGTATTTGTTTTGGATCCTTAACCACACGGCGAATCCCCAGGCCACGAACGCGGCATACACCAGGTAGAGAGCCGCGGATGGATAGAAGCCGGCCACGATGAGCAGCGGCACACCGACCACGTCCACCGCGATCCAGATCAGCCAGAACTCGGTGAGGCCGCGCGCCATCCCGAAGGTGGCGAGCATCGATCCGGTGAAGATCCACGCATCGGCCCACTTGCCGAACGAGCCCAGGTAGCCGAAGAGTTGCGCGAACACCACCGTGCCGACGACCGCGACCACGAGCATCGCAGCGCGCTCTCGGGCAGTGCCCCATCGCGGAAGCACCGCGTCCCCCGATCGCTGGGAATCTCGCATCCAGCGCACCAGCCCGTAGACACTCACGGCGATGAACATCAGCTGGCGTCCGGCCTGACCGTAGAGATCGAGTGCCTGCGGAGTGTGGAACACGCCTCCCATGAAGACGGTGAACAGCAACGCATTTCCGATGATGCCCACCGGCCACGCCCATACGACGCGTCGCATCCCGCCTATCGCCGACAGCAACCCGAAGCCGTTGCCGACCACTTCGCGCCACAGCACGGGCTGGCCGAACACACTCAATTCGGCATCGAGCAGCTCGATCAGCACCGGGACAGGAGTGGAGCCTGCGGAATGACCGACAGCACTACTGATCGCCCGCTGCGACGAGCGGCTCGAGGGTCAGCTCGGGCATTTCCTTCTGGAGGTACTGCAGTCGCCACTTGTCGCTGACCAAGGCCAACAGTGCGCCGTCGGTGCGGGTGAATATCTCGACCCCACGCTGACGACCCAGCTCGACGGCGGATGCCGCGTCGGTCCGCCTGGCCAAGGAGTAGCCGAGAGGTTCCATCCGGGCGTCGACGCCGAACTCGGTCTTCATGCGCGCGGTGACCACCTCGAACTGCATCGGTCCGACGGCGGCAAGCACCGGCGATGCGTCGCCGCGAATGTCGTTGCGCAGCACCTGAACCACGCCCTCGGAATCGAGTTGCTCGACTGCACGGCGGAACTTCTTGTACTTGTCCGCGCTGTCGACGCGCAGGGCCGAGAAATGCTCGGGTGCGAACGACGGGATCGGCGGAAACTCGACCTTCTTGTCGGAGTACAGGGTGTGGCCGGGGGCGAGTGCGGTCGCGTTGACGAGGCCGACGATGTCTCCGGGGTAGGCGTTCTCCACCGTCGTGCGGTCGCGGCCGAATACCGTCAGGGCGTACTTGGTGGTGAACGGCTTCTTGGTCTGGGCGTGCGTGACCACCATTCCGCGCTCGAAGACGCCCGACACCACGCGCATGAAGGCAAGTCGATCTCGATGAGCGGTGTCCATGCCCGCCTGCACCTTGAACACCACGGCGCTGAACGGATCGGTCACCTTGCGCACGCCGCCCGTGGCGTCTTCACGGGGTCCCGGCGCGGGGGCCAGGGCCACCAGGGTGTCGAGAATCTGCCGGACACCGAAGTTCAACATCGCCGAGCCGAAGATCACCGGCGATGTCTGACCGGCCAGGAACATCTCCTGATCGTGCTGCTGACCGCTCGAGATCAGCAGATCGCTCTCCTCGACGGCGGTGTCCCAGTCGACGCCCTCGCGTTCGGCGGCGGCCTCGGCCGACATGAATTCCTCCGGCGCGATGGTCGCGCCGCCCGCGGTGCGGGTGAATCGGATGTAGCTGCCGTCCTGCACGTCGAGCAACCCGCGGAAGTCGCCGGCGATGCCGACAGGCCAGTACAACGGCGTCGGGGTGAGGCCGATCCGCGATTCGATCTCGTCGAGCAGTTCCAGTGGTGACTGGCCCGGCCGGTCCCACTTGTTGATGACGGTGATGACCGGGATGCCGAACTGCCGGCATACCTGGAACAACTTGAGGGTCTGCGGTTCGAGGCCCTTCGCGGCGTCGATGAGCATCACTGCCGCGTCGACGGCGGTGAGCACGCGGTAGGTGTCCTCGGAGAAGTCGGCGTGGCCGGGGGTGTCGACGAGGTTGATGACGTTGGTGATCTCGGCATCGGGGGTTGTGTGGTAATTGAACTGCAGTGCAGTGGAACTCACCGAAATGCCGCGCGCCTTCTCCATCTCCATCCAGTCCGAGACGGTGGAGCGGCGGCCGGCCTTACCGTGGATGGCTCCGGCCTCGGAGATGACACGGGCATGGAGTGCGAGTGCCTCGGTGAGCGTCGACTTACCGGCGTCGGGGTGCGAGATCACCGCGAATGTTCGACGCCTCGCGACCTCGGTCTCGAGTTCCTTGGCCGGGCTGCGAGAGGGTCCGGATTCGTCAGGCACTGCCGGTCCGGACCCTTCGAGCGCTACATCGACGTCGGGGGTGCTGGACGGGGTACTCACGAAAACCTCATTCTTCTGGCAAGGGGCACCGGGCATGGTTGCCGGGAGTTCTCAGGATACGCGGCCTGTTGTGCCTCGCGGGCAGGGCAGGACTGCCTACTGTGTTCGGTGGGGCGGGACTACCTCACGAGGAGACGTGCGTTGAGCAAGTTCACCGAAGAGATGTTCGAGACGGCGAGCACCAGCAAGCGAGGTCTGGTCACCGGCGAGCCCGACGAGGCGCTCCGACAGTCCTGGGGCGAAATCCACGAGCAGGCGCGTCGGATGGCAGGCGCATTGGCCGACGCGGGCGTCGTACACGGAGATGCGATCGGCATCCTGGCCGGTCAGCCGGTGGACATCGCACCGGCGTGCCAGGCGACGTGGATGCGCGGGGCCTCGGTGACGATGTTGCATCAGCCGACTCCGCGGACCGATCTTGCAGTGTGGGGCGAGGACACCGAGACCGTCGTGCGGATGATCGATGCCAGGGCCGTCATCCTGGGAGCCCCGTTCGACATCGCCGCTCCGGTGCTCGAGGAGCGCGGCATCACCGTGTTGAAGATCGAGGACATGAAGACCGGTCGCGATATCGATCCGGTGCCGACGGCGGAGTCCGATATCGCGTTGCAGCAGCTCACATCGGGTTCGACCGGTTCACCGAAAGCAGTGCGGATCACGCACGAGAACTTCTATGTCAATGCGTACGCGATGATCGACCGTATCGAGTTCGACGTCGAGACCGACGTGATGGTCAGTTGGCTGCCGCTGTTCCACGACATGGGGATGGTGGGCTTTCTGTCGGTGCCGATGCAGGTCGGTGCCGAGGTCGTCAGCATCACTCCGCTGGACTTCCTTCGTTCACCGCTGTTGTGGGCCAAGCTCATTCACAAGTACCGCGGCACCGTCACGGCAGCACCGAATTTCGCGTACTCACTGCTCGCTCGTCGCTTACGCCAGGCCGAGGACGATCTGGACCTGGATCTGTCGACCCTGCGCTACGCCTGGAACGGAGCCGAGCCGGTCGATCCGGACACGATGATCGCCCTCGCAGAGGCAGGTGCCCGGTACAAACTGAACCCGTCGGCGCTCGCCCCGGTGTACGGAATGGCGGAAACGACTCTGGCAGTGTCGATTCCGGATCCCGATCGCGGTCAGGTGATCGACGTCGTCGACGCGGACCTGCTCGAGACTCTGGGTCGCGCGGTTCCGGCCAGCCGTGGCAACACCCGATCGCTGGCCACGCTCGGCAAGTTCGTCCCCGGGCTCGAAGGGCGTGTCGTCGACAAGGAGGGGCAGGTGCTCACCGCCCGCGGTGTCGGCATCATCGAGGTGCGCGGCAAGGCCGTCACCCCCGGGTACATCACCGTCGAGGGGCCGGTCTCGCCGCTCGACGCCGACGGCTGGCTCGACACGGGCGACGTCGGCTACATCACCGAGGAAGACCTGGTGGTGGTCTGCGGACGCATCAAGGACGTCATCATCATGGGCGGCCGCAACATCTATCCCACCGACATCGAGCGGGCGGCGGGAACCGTCGCAGGGGTGCGGCCGGGCAATGCCGTCGCCATCCGGCTCGATGCAGGAGACAAGCGTGAAAGCTTCGCTGTGGCAGTCGAAACCAACGATATCGACAAGCCGGACGAGGTCAAACGCATCGAACGCGAGGTGATCCACGCCGTGCATTCGGAGGTGGGGGTGCGGCCGCGGACCGTTGCGGTACTGGGACCTGGCAGCATTCCGAAGACGTCGAGCGGCAAGTTGCGGCGGGCCAATTCGGCGTCGCTGCTGAGCTGAGCGGGGCTGGGACCCCACACCCTTTTTGTGGGGTGCGCGCATGCTCTCGGAGACGAGAACAGGCGCGCACCTCGCACTGGGGGCGCTCGGTTCAGCGCGGGTGCACCCGGTTCTGCGCGGCTTCGAGTCCGGCGGAGAGCACGAGTTCAGCGGCGTCCGCTGCTTCTTCGACGACGACGCCGAGGTCTTTGCGCTCGACGGCCGAGAACGGCTTGAGCACGAACGACGCCGGATCCATTCGTCCGGGTGGGCGCCCGACGCCGACGCGCACCCGCAGGTAGTCCTTGGTGCTCAGATGCTGCGAGATCGAGCGCAGTCCGTTGTGGCCGCCCTCGCCGCCGCCGAGTTTGAGTCGTAGAGCGCCGAAATCGATGTCCAGTTCGTCGTGCACCACCACGATGTTCGCCGCGTCGATGGAGAAGAACCGAGCCAATGCCGCCACCGGTTGCCCCGAGAGGTTCATGAACGTGCGCGGTTTGGCGATCACCACCGAGCGTCGACCCAGACGTGCCTGCACGACGTCGGAATTGGACTTCTTGTGCGAGGAGAACGCCCCGCCGATGCGTCCGGCAAGAGCCTCCGCGACCATGAAACCGACGTTGTGGCGGGTCTTTTCGTACTGCGGGCCGGGATTGCCGAGGCCGACGATCAGGGCCGGCGCTTCGGGGTCAACACTCACGGTCGCCATTGTCTCATCACGCCCTTCGAAACGAACGACGCGCTGCTCCCGGTGTGGGAGCAGCGCGTCGTCGAGCGTGCAGGTGCGGGGATCAGCTCTCGTCGGAGCTTTCCTCGTGGCTCTCGGCCTCTTCCTGAGTCTCGGCTTCGCCTTCCTCGGAGATCGGCTCGGTGCCTTCGCCTTCGGCCTCGAGGTCTTCCTCGGACGGTGCCTCGGTGACGTTGACGAGCAGCTGCTCGGGGTCGGAGATCAGGGTGACGCCGTCAGGCAGCTCGACGTCCTTTGCGTAGTACTGCGTGTCGATCTGGTTGTCCTCGACGGAGATGACGAAGTTCTCCGGGATCTCGAGAGCGTCGGCCTCGATCTCGATGTACGTCGAGTCGGTGACGACGAGGGTGCCGGGAGCGGCATCGCCTTCGACGATGATGTTGACCTCGACGGTGACGCGCTCGCCCTTGTTCAGGACGAGGAGGTCGGCGTGCTCGATGCTGCGACGGATCGGGTGCACGACGATCGACTTGGTCAGTGCCAGCTGCGACTTGCCGGCGATGTCGAGGGTCAGCACGGCGTTGGTGCCGTCGTTACGCAGCACGGCTGCGAACGCGCGAGCGTCGATCGCGAGGTGCTGAGGATCGGTGCCGTGGCCGTAGAGAACAGCCGGAACCAGGCCGTCGCGGCGGGTACGGCGAGCTGCGCCCTTGCCGAATTCGGTGCGGACCTGCGCGGTGAGATTGTTTACCTTCGATGCCATGGTGCTCGATGCTCCTGAAATTTGATCTGTGGTTCGTGCGGCGTACTTCGTCGGGCGGTCAAGCTCGTCGGGGCGGACACGAACGAGCGCGGCCAACGGGGCCGAGCCGCGTCGATAACGGTGGATCCGGAAATCGTGGATCTACCCTCGCCGAGACAACCTGGAAGACAATACACGATGCTCCGCAGTGGCTTGATTATGTGCCCCCTGGGGCGCTCACCCGCACCACTGCGAGCGCAGCGAGCAACTCGGCAGCAACACCACGCGCCACCGAAATCGCATCATCGCGGCCACCTGCTGTTCCCATCACCACCGCGCCCTCGTGCAGCAGTGACAAACGCGTTCCCAGTTGTTCGGCTTCGGCGTATCCGGCTTCGGCGGCCAGACGTGCGAACAACGATCTGGTCCACGCCTTTTCGGCCTCGATGATCTCGAGTACCGGGCTGTCGGTGCCGCCGAACTCGGCGAACGCGTTGACGAATCCGCAGCCACGATGGTTGTCGCGCATCCACAGGTCGAGGGCGTCGTACACCCCGAGGATGCGCCCGTCACCGGGTTCTATGGCGTCGACGTACCGGGTGACGTGGTCGCACCACAGACCGAAACGGCGGGTGAGGTATCGCTGCACCAGACCGTCCTTGGAGCCGAAGCGGTCGTACAGGGTCTTCTTGGTGGTGCCGGCTTCCTCGGCGATGAGGTCCACTCCGACGGCACGAATTCCACGTGCGTAGAACAGCTCGCTGGCCACGGTCAGGATGCGTTCTCCGGCGGGGGTGAGTGGCTTGTCGAGCATGGTTACCTTCCGAAAGTGCTGGTGAGAAGCAGGTGCACTGCGAGTATACAGACCTGTGTGTTTACATCGCTCCATGAAGACAAATGTCGATGCCGTCGCAGGTACGGCCCTGGTGGTGCTGTGGAGTTCGGGATTCATCGGAGGCGAACTCGGTACCGCAGAAGCGCCCGCGCATACCCTGTTGGCCTGGCGCTACCTTGCCGCTGCAGTGCTGCTGATCGTCTGGTGCGGATACCGGCACCTGATGCCTACCTGGCATGCGGTCCGCATTCACGCGGTCATCGGCCTGTTCTGTCAGTTCCTCTACCTCGGTGCCACCATTACCGGCATCGGGATGGGCGTACCACCGGGAGTCGCCGCGTTGATCGCCGCACTGCAGCCGCTGGTGGTCGCGATTGCGTCGAGCAGGCTTTTCGGCGAACGCATCGGCGGCCGGCAGACGCTGGGACTCGTCGTCGGGATTGCGGGTGTCTCGCTGGTGGTGGTCGGAGACATGTCCGGTGCCGATCTCGCGTGGCCGGTCTACCTACTCCCCGCCGCGGGGATGCTGGCGCTGTCGATAGGCACGATCGGCCAACGGGTACTGGCACCGAAGGAGCCGATCGCGCTGGCGATGGCCATCCAATGTTCTGTCAGCGCAGCCGGTTTCATGACGTGGAGCGTGCTGGCCGGTGACGCGGCACCGCCGACGACCGCGGGCTTCGGGGCGGCAATCGCCTGGACGGTCGTGCTCTCCACGTTCGGGGCATACAGCGCGTACTTGTTCGTCGTGCGTCGCAACGGACCGACTCGCGCCAGCGTGCTGCTCTACCTGACCCCGCCGACGACCATGCTGTGGGCATTCCTGATGTTCGGCGACGCGATCACGTGGCTCGGAATCGGTGGACTCGTCGTCTCGGGGGCAGGGGTGGCTCTCTACCTCTGCGGAACCCATGTGAGCAGAACTTCGCCCCCTGCTACGAAGTTTCATGCACGTGCGAGCGCAGCGAGCATCGTGTCCAACTCCGCGAAGGTCACGAAATAGTGCGGAGACGCCCGGACGACGGCGTCGAGTCCACGGCCCGTCATGTCCACTCGCGTCGAACTGCGGGGGCTGACGGTCACCGTCACGTTCTCGGCGGCGAGTCGGTCACGTACGGCCACGGGATCTCGGCCGTCGACGGTGAACGAGACGATGCCGCTCCTGCGATCGCCGAGATCCTGCACCGTCACGCCGGGGATATCTCCGAGCCCGGCGCGCAAGTATTCGGCTCGTTCGACAACGGCGTCTTCGACCCGGTCGATACCGAGCGCCAGTAAGTAGTCGACGGCAGCGCCGAGTGCGAGCCGGGCCGCGACGTCACACTCCCAGAACTCGAAGCGCGTGGCGTCGTCGGCCATCCGGTAAGTATTTCGATCGACCCACTGAGCGCTGTGCAGATCCAAAGCAGGCGGATGCAACGTCGACGCCAATTCTGGACGCAGGTACATGAATCCGGTTCCGCGCGGTCCGCGGAGCCACTTTCGGCCGGTGGCCGAGAGGGCGTCGACACCGAGTTCGTCGACGTCCACGCGCATCTGCCCGACGGATTGGCAGGCGTCGAGCAACACCAGAGCGCCGTGGCGGTGAGCGAGATCGGCAACGGCTCGGGCCGGATTGATCAGACCGCCGTTGGTGGGTGCATGCACCACCGAGACCAGCTTCACTCGATCATCGAGCATCTGCTCGAGCGCATCGACGTCGATCCGGCCCGACTCGTCGCTCGGAATCACCTCGACAATCGCACCGGTGGTCTCGGCGCGGTGCAGGGCGCAGATCGCGTTGCTGGCGTATTCGGCTTCGCACAGCAGTATTCGATCTCCGGGGGAGAGCGGCACCGAGTAGAAGAAGTCGGTCCAGGCACGGGTCGCAGAATCGCTCAGTGCGATGCTCGACGCCGAAGCCCCGATCAATGTTCCGATCGATGTCTTCACCGCGGTGATGTCGCCCGATCGCTCGTGGGCGGCCCGGTAGCCACCGATTTCGGCTTCCCGGCGCAGGTGCGCGATCGCAGTGTCGAGGACGACGGTTGGCGGCAACGAGGATCCGGCGCTGTCGAGAAATACTCGACCCGACGCCCCAGGTGTGTCTCGGCGGATGCGGTCCTGATCGAGCATCGGTCGTCCTTCCTGTCACGAACTCTCGGCATCAGGGTTGCACAATCGGTAGCCTCGATACGACGCGGGATCACGGCGTTTTCGATCCCCGCAGCTGGGTACGTTCGGTAGCGAAGAACGTGGTGAGTGCGGAAAGAAGGAAAAGTGTCGTCCAACGAGAAGTCCCTCGAGCTGAGCACGCGCCCAGCGGCCGAGGCGTACGTGTCGAAAGTGTGTTTCAAGCTTGGTCCACCGGCGCTGATCGGTGCCGAACTCGAGTGGCTCACCGCCCTCGACGACGGATCGCGTCCTAGTCTCTCTTTGCTGGCCACTGCGCTCGGTGATCACTCCCCGCGCAGTATCTCTCCAGATTCACCCGCCCTGACGTTGCCGGGCGGAAGTGCCGTCACCGTCGAACCCGGCGGTCAAGTCGAATTGTCCAGTTCGCCTTGTACATCCGTTTCCGATCTCGCAACCGTGCTCGACTCCGATGCCCGGACGCTGCGTGGGATGCTCGAAGGCTCCGGCATCAGCATCCTCGCTGTTCCTGCCGATACTGCGCGAGATCCTGAACGTCTCCTCCTGCTGCCGAGATACTGCGCGATGGAGAACCGGTTCACCACCATCGGGCCCTACGGCAAATTGATGATGTGTAACACCGCTGCCGCTCAGGTGAGCGTCGACGCCGGTCGTGATCGCGGCGAGGTTGCTGCGCGCTGGCGAATGCTGCACGCCATCGGCCCGGCCTTCGTGGCGGCCTTCGCTCGATCTCCAGAGCTCGCGGGAGCCCCCGAGGGCGTGTGGGCGTCGCAAAGAATGCGAACGTGGCTCGAACTCGACTCCAGCAGAACCGATTCCAGTAGAACTACCTATCCCGATACCGGCGATCCGGTTGCCGACTACGCACGGTGGGCTCTCGACGTTCCGCTACTCTGCATTCAGGGTTCCGCCGAGAATTGGGAAGCACCGGCGGGCACGACGTTCGCGCAGTGGCTCGGCGATCCTGACCTCGTCGGCCGTGCGCCTACGTACGCCGATCTCGACTATCACCTGACCACCTTGTTCCCTCGGGTTCGGGCGTGCGGTCACCTCGAGATCCGTTATCTCGACGCCCAACCGGAGGGCCAGTGGGTCATTCCCGCGGCGGCGTTCGAGGCGCTGTTGTCGACACCCGAGTTGGTGGCGCGCGCTACCGAGATCGCGGCAGGGACGGCCGGGCGCTGGCTCGAGGCGGCGCGACTCGGGCTCGGTGACCGTGATCTCCGCTCGGCGGCAGTCGAATTGCTTCTCCTCGCAGCCGAGTGCGGCGGTGAGTATGCCGACTACCTGTCTGCAGGTGCCCGCCGATGTCGAGCCGGTGAGCCCCCCAGTGAGTTCGATACGGCGTCCCCGGATTTTCGAAATCGAAAGGAATCGGTGTGAGCGCCGAACAGCTCAGGAACAAGATCGAAACAGTCCTCACCCGCAGTCGCGCCCGCAGTGCAGCGCTCACCGACTGCGTGGACGAAACCGAACTGATGGCGCAGCATTCGCCGTTGATGAGCCCGTTGGTCTGGGATCTCGCGCACATCGGAAGTCAGGAAGAACTCTGGCTGGTTCGCGACGTGGGGGGTCGTGAACCGGTGCGTCCCGACATCGACGAGCTGTACGACGCGTTCAAACACACCCGGTCGTCGCGCACCTCACTTCCGTTGCTCACCCCGGAGGAAGCGCGCGTCTATGTGCAGACCGTCCGCGATAAGGCCTGGGATGTGCTGGACCGCAGTACGTTCGAGGGCAGGCCGGTCGAGAAGCACGGATTCGCTTTCGGCATGATCGCGCAGCACGAGCAGCAACACGACGAGACGATGCTCGCGACACACCAGTTACGCTCCGGACCGGCCGTTCTCGCGGCCCCCGCACCTCCTACCTCGTCGGCGCACATTTCGGGTGAGGCCATCATTGCCGGTGGATCTTTCTCGATGGGCACCTCGCTGGACCCGTGGGCACTGGACAACGAGAGGCCGGCCCATCCGGTGCACGTGCCGACATTCGCGATCGACCGAGCCCCGATCACCAACGCGCAGTTCATCGATTTCATCACCGACGGTGGTTACGAGCGTCCGGAGTTGTGGACCGAGAAGGGGTGGGCGCATCGCGTCGACGCCCAGCTCACCGCCCCTCAATTCTGGGAACGCGACTCCGACGGGACGTGGTGGCGTCGGAGCTTCGGGGTTCGCCGACCGGTGCGTCCGCAGCAACCCGTGGTGCACGTGTGCTGGTTCGAGGCCGACGCCTACGCCCGCTGGGCGGGAAAGCGTCTGCCGACGGAGGCGGAGTGGGAGAAGGCCGCGCGCGTCGATGCCGAGACCGGTACCAGCCGCGCCTATCCGTGGGGCGACACCGAACCCACTGCAGCGCACGCCAATCTGAACCAGCGGCACCTCGAACCGGCAGATGTCGGTGCATATCCGCAAGGGGCGTCCCCGGCCGGGGTGCATCAGCTGATCGGAGACGTCTGGGAGTGGACGTCCTCGGACTTCGAGGCGTACCCGGGCTTCGAGGCATTTCCGTACGCCGAGTACTCCGAGGTCTTCCTACGCGGCGATTACAAGGTGTTGCGCGGCGGCTCGTTCGGTACGGACGAGGTGGCGTGTCGGGGTACGTTCCGCAACTGGGACCATCCGATTCGCCGACAGATCTTCAGTGGATTCCGGTTGGCTCGCGATGTCGAGTCCGACTGAATGTGCCGACATCTGGGATATCTCGGATCGTCCACCTCGGTCGGGTCACTGCTGACTCGGGGGACCAATTCGCTGCGAAACCAATCGTTCGCGCCCACCGATATGCGCGGCGGGGGCACCATCAACGCCGACGGCTTCGGGGTTGCGTGGTGGGACGAGCAGACCGTTCGCAGCTACCGCAACCCGATGCCCATCTGGACCGACCCCGCTGTCGATGATGCTTTGCCGCAGTCGAAGTCGACATCGGTGATCGCGGCTGTGCGATCGGCCACCGTGGGAATGCCGGTCGAGCGCAGTGCCTGCGCTCCGTTCACCGACGAGCGCTGGGCGTTCAGTCACAACGGCGTCGTGTTCGGTTGGCCGGACACGGTGGCCGATCTGTGGTCCAGGGTGTCGCCGGTCGACGCCCTGATGCTGCCGGCCCCGACCGATGCGGCAGCGCTGTGGATCGTGTTGCGGCACCTGCTCCGTACGCTGGATCCGGAGTCGGCACTACGAACGCTCGTGAGCGAGGTTCTCGCTACCTCGCCCAAGGCGCGGCTGAACTTCCTGCTCTCGGACGGCACCAGCATGTATGCCACTGCAGTGCATCACTCGCTGTCGGTACTTCAGACCGAGGATTCGGTCATGATCGCGTCCGAACCCACCGATGACGACCCCGACTGGACGCCCATCGACGACCGAACTCTGGTCGTCGCCACGGCGTCGGAATTCACCGTTTCCCATCTCGACGAACAGGAGCACACATGAGCACGGTCGAGGTACACCTCGCAGACACGGCACTGGTGGACGAACTACGCAAGGACGTGCGGGATGGATTGACGTCCACTCCGAAGTGGCTCTCGCCCAAGTACTTCTACGACGCGCTGGGCAGCGAGCTGTTCGAGCAGATCACCGTGCTGCCGGAGTACTACCCCACTCGCACCGAGCGGGCGCTCCTGGAAGAACATGCTCTCGATATTGCCGAGGCAACGGAATCGACGATGTTGATCGAGCTGGGCTCGGGTTCGTCGGAGAAGACGAAGATCCTGCTCTCCGCCGGGGTGAAGTACGGTTCGCTGAAGAGCTATGTGCCGCAAGATGTATCCGTCACGGCGCTCGAGGGTGCCATCGAGCAGATCACACAGGAGTTCCCGGCCCTCGAGGTGCGCGGCATCGTCAGCGATTTCACCGATACGCTGCACAACCTCCCCAGCGATCAGGCACGCACGATTGCGTTCCTCGGCGGAACTCTCGGCAATTTGATCCCCGAGGAACGCAGGGAATTTCTCGGAGCCATCGCCGCCGCCCTCGATACCGGTGAGCACTTGCTGCTCGGCGTCGGACTCGTGATCGACCCGGACGTGCTGGTACCGGCGTACGACGACGCGGCCGGCGTGACAGCGCAGTTCAACCGAAACGTGTTGGCAGTGATCAACTCTCGCCTGGGTGGCAATTTCGATATCGAATCGTTCGAGCACGTCGCCCTGTGGAACGCCGAGCAGGAGTGGATCGAGATGCGGCTGCGGGCGACGTCGCCGCAGGAGGTGTACCTCGCCGATCTCGATCTGCACGTCCAGTTCGACGCCGGTGAAGACCTGCGCACCGAAATCTCCGCCAAATTCCGACCGGAGGGAATCACCGAAGAACTGGCCGCAGTGGGATTCGACGTCGAGCATCTGTGGTCCGACGCGGAGTCTCGTTTCGCGCTCATCCTGGCCCGCAAGGTCGGATAGCTCGCACTGCGCGGGCACCACTGCACGCAACGACCGCCGATCGACGGGTGTCCGTCGATCGGCGTCGATAGTGCGCAACCCTGCCCGCCGCAGCTGGTCATTCACGGCAGCCGAGAGCCCGTTGCCGCAATCGACTTCCGGCGACGCCGCACCACGGTGATGATCTCATCCACGACGCGATCGAGGTCCGCGAGCGCCGTTGCTGCCGAATATCGGAGCACCAACCATCCATCGAGTACCAACTCGTTCTGCCGTCTGCGATCGTTGTTGAACGTGGCGGGATCGCTGTGGAACTCTCGGCCGTCGATTTCTACGATGACTTGGGCCCTGTAGTCGACCAGGTCGCCGTAGAATTTGCCGACGCGTGCGTTGATCTCCATCGCGAAGTGACGAGCTGCCAGTGCGCGTGCCACCACCCGTTCCGGCTCGGATAGGGTTCGCGGGCAACATGTTCGGAGCTGTGTGCGAACAGCAGCCTTACCGTGCATTCCCTTCGACGTGCTGCACAATTCGGTGACCCGTCGCCACGGCAGGTGATGGTCGATGGCGTTGTCGAAGAATTTCTCGAGATTGGGCGTCGACAACGAGGTCGCGACGTCGACGAAGGTCTGTTCCAGTGATACGACTCGTAGGCCTCGGTGAAGCTGGACCTCCACGAGGCGTCGGCGATGAACTCGAACCCATGGCACCGACCTCGACTGGACGTTCGGGGCCACCGTGACGTCGACCAGACGCGGTTCGTACTCGATCAATCCCCACAACCACGCTGCACTTTCGTGACTCAGTACGGCCTGCGATTTCCACAGAGTCACGCCGGTGCACAGTCCGAAGTAGTCGGGTTTCTCCGTCGCGTAGACCTTCGGCAGTAGGCGCACGAGCTCACCCGACTGCGATCGCCTCGAAATCGTGCTCGTACTGATTCCTTGCGCCACCAATTGCTGCGCTGTGTATACCCCCATCGCTACACCGTTGCCGTTGCTCCGCCCACGCAACAGTGGCAATTTCGTAACTGTGGACAAGTCGATGCGTTATCCACAGGCCGGCCGGAAACAATGTGCACCGTTGCACACTACGACCGCCGATCGACGGGATCCCGTCGATCGGCGTCGGTAGCGTGCACACCTGCCCGCGCCAAGCCTCGGGATCAGGCGTCTGCCAACGCGAGTACCGGCGAAATTCGATTCGCACGTCGCGCCGGGGCCAACGAGGCACCGAGGGCGAGGAGTCCACCGCACAGCACTGTTCCGGCGATGACGGCCCACGGGAGGGTAGGGGCGGTGAGCCCGCGGGTATCGAGTGAGCCCAGCAGCGATTGTGCTGCAGCCCAACCGTATCCGATGCCGAGGACCAGTCCGAAGCCCATCGACGCGACGACCATCTGAGTGCTTTCGGACACGATCATGGACCGAATCTGCTTGCGTGTGAATCCGAGTGCGCGCAGCAGGCCGATCTCCCGGGTGCGCTGCAGAATGCTCAGCAGCAGGTTGTTCGCCATGCCGACCGCCGCGATGACGGCCGAGAAGCCGATCAGTCCGGTCATGATGCCTACCGTCACGGTGAGGACCTGGCCGACGGTGGCTTCGTCGTATTCGTTGACGAGCATCGTCCGGTAGCTGTACATCGCGACCGCGAATGTGGTCACCAACGTCACCCCGATCAGCAGTCCCACCGCGGTGCGGGTACTACGATCCGGGTAGCGAATTGCGTTGGCGGAGGCCAACCGTGCTGCGGGGCCGCGGCCCGACATCTTCCCCACAAGCCGTAGTGTCGCGGGCAGAATGCGGTACGCCCCGACCATTATTCCGGTGAACGACGCGACACCGCCGAGGAACGCCACCATGACGCCGCTGGGGTCGACCATCCCGATCAGGACCCCGAGACCGAGCAGAATCACCCCGCCGGCGACGAGCACGATCGAGAGAGCGGTGCGGACACGACGCGAGCGCGGGGCCTCCACTCCCGTGTCGACGGCACCTCCCGTTGCCTGAACGGGCGTGACATCGAGGACCTTTCGAGACCCCACGTACGACGCGACGGTCGTAGTCAGCACCACGATCACCACCGGCAGAACCACCAATGGCTGCACGACGGTGTACTGCACATCCGGCAACTGACCGGCCGAGACCGCAACGGCCCGGGCCAGGTGACTTGCGCCGATGCCGAGCACCATACCGACTGCGCCACCGAACAATCCGACGACGAAGCCCTCACGCGCCACCGATCGACGCAGGTCACGCGAGCGGGCACCCAGCAGACGCAGGAGGGCGATGGTGCGGGTGCGTCCCGCGACGATTGTCGCGAACGTGTTCGAGGTGACCACCGCCGCCACGTACAACGAGACGCCGATGAACACCAGCGCAACTGCGTACAGCGAGGTCATTGCCGCACTGTCGGTGCCGTCGTCGAAGATGTCGACGAGAAACGCCGTGGCTTGAATCAATACGACACCGAAGAACGACGCGAGCGACGTCACCAGGACGCTGGCACCGTGCTCTTTCGATGCCTGTGCAGAAGTCAATGCACTCATCGGACTGCACCTTCCATTCCCAGCATGTAGCTCGAAATCTGCTCCGGGCTCGAACGCCCCAGTTCGTTCACGATGCGGCCGTCGGCGAGGAAGACGATGCGATCGGCGTACCCGGCTGCGATGGGATCGTGGGTGACCATGACGATCGACTGACCGTACTCGCGCACCGCTGCGGCGAGGAGCCCGAGAACCTCACGGCCGGAGCGGGAATCGAGGTTTCCGGTGGGCTCGTCGGCGAAGATGAGGTGCGGCCGGGTGCCCAACGCTCGGGCGATGGCGACTCGCTGCTGCTGCCCGCCCGACAGCTGATGTGGACGGTGATTCACCCGGCCACGCAGTCCGAGGGTGTCGATCAGCTGATCGATCCAGGCCGACTCCTGCTCGCTGGGTGCGCGGCCGTCGAGCTCGAAGGGCAACAGGATGTTGCCACGAACATCGAGGGTGGGAACAAGATTGAAGGACTGGAAGATGAAGCCGACCTGCTTGCGCCGCAACGTCGTCAGAGCGTCGTCGTTCGCCGAGGTGATGTCTGCACCGGCCAGCATCAGGTGGCCCGAGCTGGCGCTGTCCAATCCCGCCATCACGTGCATGAGCGTCGATTTGCCGGAACCGGACGGGCCCATGATGGCGGTGAATTGGCCGCCGTGAATGTCGAGGGATACGTTGTCGAGCGCGCTCACCGGATTGGACGAGTCGCCGAAATGCTTGCTGACCTGGTGTGCCCTGGCAACCAGGGGAACTGTTGTCGTCATGCCCACAACGCTATGAACCTGCCGAGTCGAAGTAGTCAGGCGCGAGTCTTCGCCTCGTACATCTGCAGGATGACTTCGGCGTCAGTCTCCAGTGAGCCCATGCTCGAAGGCGTAGACCACCAGCTGCACCCGATCACGCAGGTGCAGCTTGGCGAAGATGCGGCTGATGTGTGTTTTCACCGTGGCCTCGCTCAGAAACTCCAGCTCGGCGATCTCGGAGTTGCTCAGCCCGCGGGCGGTGAGCCGGAACAGCTCCTTCTCCCGCGCAGTGAGGGTTTCGAAGGCTGCCGGGACCGTCCGAACTGGGGGCGTCGGAGTGAAATGCGCGAGCAGACCGGTCGTCGCGGATGCGGCGATCACCGAGTTGCCGGCATGAACCGTGCGAATCGCGGCGAGCAGGAATTCCGGGTCGGCGTCCTTGAGCACGAATCCGCTTGCACCGGAACGAATGGCCCGAGCAGCGCTCTCGTCCAGGTCGAACGTCGTCAGTACCAGAATGCGCGGAGGATTCTCGGAGGCCGCCACAATTTGCTCGGTCGCGGCGATACCGTCGAGCACCGGCATTCGGATGTCCATGAGCATCACGTCGGGAGTAGCCGACGCGGCGAGGTCGACGGCTTCTCGTCCGTTACCCGCCTCCCCGACGAATTCCAGATCGGTCTGCGAGGAGATGAGCATGCGAATGCCCGCTCGGAACAGCTGCTGATCGTCCACCAGCGCAACTGTGATGCGATCGGAGTTCACGTGGTGCCCTTCGTCGAGGGGGTGGTGGCAGGCAACCACGCCGATACGGTCCACGAGGAGCCGTCGCTGGTTGTGGTGCACGTGCCGCCGGAGAGACCGGCGCGTTCCTTCATGCCGGCCACTCCGTGACCGGAAGATTCCGCAGCGGGAGGTCCGGGGACCACGCTGTTGCGTACAGTCAGTTCGACGCCGGCAGCATCCGACGAGATGGCGACGGTTACCGGCTCGTTCGGATTGCCATGGCGCAGCGCGTTGGTCAACGACTCCTGCGCGATGCGATACAGCGCCAAATACGCTCCGGCACCCAACGACATCTCACCGGTGCCGATCGAGGAATCGATGCTCAGGCCGGCGGCGCGCATCTGGTCGAACAGGCGCTCGAGATCACCCGGGCCGGGGGTCGGTAGATCGCCTTGGCTGTGGCGAAGTTGCCCCAACAGCACTCGAACGTCGGAGAGCGCCTCGCGGGCAGTGTCGGAGATCGTCGTCAGTGCGGTGTCCACGGCGGCTGGGTCCACGGCACGCACGTAGCGCGCCCCGTCGGCCTGAGCGATCACCACGGCGAGGGAATGCGCCACGATGTCGTGCATGTCCCGGGCAATTCGGTTGCGCTCCTGCTCGATTGCCACTTCCTGCTCGGCTCGCGCCTGATGCACCTCGGCGAGCTCGCGCGCATGGGCCGACTCGATGGCCGAGCGGCGCGCGTAGGCGAGACGGCCGAGCGCCCAGGACAGTCCGAGCATGGCCCAGAGGCCGGCGAGGAGTAGGGCGAACTGTGCCAGGCGTGGTTCCTGGAATCCTTCTTCGGTCGGCTCTCCGAAAGGGTTGCCGTTCACGTAGGCCAGGTACAGCGCCGCAATCACCCCGCCGACGACGGCAGACAACAAGCCGAGGCGTCGAACCACATTGTCGCCGTAGGCAGCCGAGCAGTACAGAATCGCGAAGATCGCGGTATCGGCCGACAGGGGGAGCACCCCGCCGACCATCTGTAAGACGGCCAGCACCCAGGCGAGCGCCAAGGACCATCGTGGTGAACGGCGCCGGATGGCCAAGGCAACGCCGAACCCGACCAGAACACCCACACCCGCGGGACCGGCTACTCCGTTCAGGGTGGACGCGAGCAGCAGCAGAACGAAGACGACCGCATAGGCGACATCGAGCACCAGTCGTGACATCGAACGCTTGCGCAGCACTCGATCAGACTACGTGGATCAGTTGGTGCGGCGACGAGCCTTCTCGAGCGCGGCCAACGTCGTCAGCACGGTGGTCCGCTGACGTTCCAGATCCTTCATGCGTGCGCGTGCCGGTAGGCCCTGCGCACCGTCGAGCGCAGTGATCTGTTCGTCCACGGCGGTGAGCTGAGTCAGCAGCTTCTCCACGCGGGACTGCAATTCGATCGCGTCGATTCCGGTGACACCGGCCTGCGACTTCTTCGTCGGTGCCTTCGCCGGGGCGGAGGTCGACGACGGTGAGGCCGGCGCGTTCACCGCGGCAGCGGCCCTGGGACGCAACGCCTTGCGCACAGCGGCCGGATCGGGGAGCTTCTCGAGGCGAATGCGGTTGAGTACCTCGCGGGCATCGCGAGCGGTGACGCGGTACTCGCGCTCTTCCTCGTCCTCGGATGCGAGGGTGCCGCCCAGAGGCCGCAGACCGTACATACCGATGAAGTGCTTGGCGTCGTCGATGACGGCTTCCTTCTCGCGGCACAGGCCACAGCGGGGCTCGTTGCGGAAGGTTTCGACACTGTCGGTGCTACCGCACCAGACGCACCCGCCCGGCGTCCATCGAGCAATTCTGACGGTAGTAGTTCCAGCCGGGCCGTTGAGAGAGTGCGCGTCGATCACGACGAGTCATCTTAGGTGACAACGAAACCCGCCCCACACACCCCCGTCTCGCGAGCTGCATATTCCGGCCACGGACGTGACGTAGTTCATGCAGTGCGGGTGGGGAGCGGGTGGAGCGGGCTTCGTATCGAGCAAAACAGACTTGTGGGTCGGGAGCGCAGGCTGCGGAATGACCCAGAGGTACTACGCGCTGCCGTTGAACAAGCTTGTGACGGAGCCGTTTTCGAAGACCTCGCGGATGGTGCGAGCCAGCAGGGGTGCGATCGAGAGTTCGGTGAGCGTGTCGAAGCGCTTCTCGTCGCTGATGGGCAGGGTGTTGGTCACGACGACTTCCTTGGCACCGCAGTTGGCGAGGCGCTCGGCAGCCGGGTCGGACAGAACACCGTGAGTGGCGGCGATGACGACGTCGCCCGCTCCGGCTTCCTTGAGGACCTTCACCGCTCCCGCGATGGTGCCACCGGTGTCGATCATGTCGTCGATGAGGATGCAGGTGCGGCCCTCGACCTCGCCGACAACGCGGTTGGACTTGACCTGGTTCGGCACCAAGGGATCACGCGTCTTGTGGATGAAGGCCAGCGGTGCGCCGCCGAAAGAGTCCGCCCACTTCTCGGCGACGCGGACGCGGCCGGAGTCGGGGGAGACGACGGTGATGTGTTCGAGGCTGTACTTGCCGCGGATGTGATCGGCGAGCTGGCTGTGCGCGTGCATGTGATCGACGGGGCCGTCGAAGAAGCCCTGAATCTGATCGGTGTGCAGGTCGACGGTGATGATGCGGTCGGCACCTGCGGTCTTGAGCAGATCGGCGACGAGGCGCGCGGAGATGGGCTCGCGGCCGCGGTGCTTCTTGTCCTGGCGGGCGTACGGGTAGAACGGGAGGATTGCGGTGATGCGCTTGGCTGATCCACGCTTGAGGGCGTCGATCATGATGAGCTGTTCCATCAGCCAGGTGTTGAGCGGGAACGGGTGCGACTGCAGCACGAATGCGTCCGATCCGCGGACCGACTCCTCGAAGCGCACGAAGATCTCGCCGTTGGCGAAGTCACGTGCCGTCTGCGGGGTGATCTCGATTCCGAGCTCCTTGGCGACCTGCTCGGCCAACTCCGGATGTGCTCGACCAGAGAACAACATCAAGTTCTTCTGGTTGTCGATCCAATTGGGGGTGCTCACTACTGTTCGCCGTCCTTTTGTTCGTGCTGATCACGATCTGCGAGCGCCGCTGCCTGCGCAGCTTCGGTTCCGGGCCTGTTGTCGATGACCCAGCCTTCGATATTGCGTTGCTTACCACCGGAGACGGCCAGTGCGCCGGGAGGAACATCGTCCCGAACCACTGTTCCTGCACCGGTGTAAGCGCCGTCGCCCACGTGAACGGGAGCGACGAACGTCGAGTCGGAACCGGTCCGCACATGGGACCCGATTTCCGTGCGGCTCTTGTTGACGCCGTCGTAGTTGGCGAAGACGTTGGAGCAACCGATGTTGCTGTATTCGCCGATCGTGGCATCGCCGACGTACGTGAGGTGCGGAACCTTGGTGTAGTTGCCGATCGTGGCGTTCTTCGTCTCGACGTAGGCACCGAGCTTGCCGCCGGTGCCCAGGACGGTGCCGGGACGCAGATAGGTGAACGGCCCGACCGTCGCATCGGGTCCGATGACGGTCTGCTCGGCGTGAGTGCGGACCACCGACGCGCGTTCGCCGATCTCGACGTCACGCAGGGTCGAGTCGGGTCCGACGACCGCGTCGTCGGCAACGTGTGTCTTGCCGTGGAGCTGAACGCCGGGTTCGATGCGTACGTCTGCGCCGAGGGTGACGTCGATGTCGATCCAAGTGGTCGCCGGGTCCACGACAGTGACGCCTGCACGCATGTGCCGCTCGATGATGTGGCGATTGAGCACGGACGTGACGTGCGCCAGCTGAACGCGATCGTTGACCCCCACCACCAGATCTGGATCGGCGAGCTGGGTGCCGTACACGGCTCGGCCGTCGGCCTTGCTGATCTTGACCACGTCCGTCAGGTACAGCTCGTGTTGGGCATTGGCAGTGCTGAGCTTGCCCAGTGCCGTGCGTAGTGCGACGGCGTCGAACGCGTAGACGCCGGAGTTGACCTCGCCGATCAGGACCTGCTCGGGGGTTGCGTCTGCGTGTTCGACGATTTCGGCCACTTCGCCGTCGTCGGTGCGCACGATGCGGCCGTATCCGTTGGCGTCCGCGGGAAGGAAGGTCAGTACCGTCGCCGCCGCAGGACGGGGAGCACTGAGGTGCTCGTCGAGCAGTGCCTTGAGGGTGTGTCCGTCGAGCAGTGGGACGTCGGCCGCGGTGACGAGGATGGTGCCCTCGAAGTCGTCCGGAAGCGCAGCCAATCCGCACTGCACCGCATGTCCGGTACCCAACTGCCGATCCTGAACGGCGGTATGGATGGTGCGGCCGAGGGTGGCAGCGAGATCGTGCACGGCGGAGGACACTCGTTCACGATCGTGTCCGACGACGGTCACCAGGTGGTCGGGGCCCAGATCGGCGGCGGCGTGCAACGCATGGGCCAGCATCGTGCGACCGGCCAGAGGGTGCAGAACCTTCGGAGTCTTGGACCGCATTCGGGTACCTGCACCCGCAGCGAGAACGACCACGGCGGTCTGCACAGGCATTGAGCTCCTCGGGGCGATGACGCGAAACGGTTATGCACGAATGGTGTTGCTCGCTCCGCCGCCAGGACTCGAACCTGAACTATCTGAACCAAAATCAGAGGTGCTGCCATTACACCACGGCGGATAATCGACCAGCAGTGACGACAGTGGCCGACGAATCGAACGACGCCTTCGTTAGCCGCTGCGCTCCCACTGAGCGCAACGATCCTCGCATGAGAGGTGGTGGTGAGTCGAACCGCGACATATAACAGACCATCTCGGTCGTTTCCGCCGGACCCGCTCCCGCCACGGGAACCGGATGAAACGGCCATCGCTAGGGTGAGGTCGACGCCGATGTCGGCGTTCGTACGTGCACGGTCGGTAACGGAAGCGGTGTCCATGTCAGGCGCAGTCTCGGAGCCAGAACGCACACCCCGGGTTCGGATGACCGGGACCCAGCGGCGTGAGCAGTTGATCGAGGTGGGGCGGACACTCTTCGCCGAACGTGGTTACGAGGCCGCGTCGGTCGAGGAGATCGCCGGACGCGCCAACGTGTCCAAACCGGTCGTCTACGAGCATTTCGGCGGAAAAGAAGGCCTCTACGCGGTCATCGTCGACCGGGAGATGTCGACGCTGTTGGGAATGATCACCAAATCACTCGATCTCAATCGGTCGCGCATTCGCGTCGAACGTGTCGCACTCGCTCTGCTGACCTACATCGAGGACCGGACCGATGGCTTCCGCATCCTCGTTCGAGACTCACCGGCCTCTGCCGAGGACGGCAAGTACTCGTCACTGCTCAACGAGGCCATCGGACGCGTCGGCCACATGCTGGCAGGAGACTTCTCGCGCCGTGGTCTCGATCCCGAGTTCGCCCCGATGTACGCCCAGGCTCTGGTGGGAATGGTGTCGATGACGGCGCAGTGGTGGCTGGACGTGCGCACGCCGTCGAAAGAAGTGGTGGCGGCACATGTGGTCAACCTGTGCTGGAACGGGTTGACGAATCTGGAAGCGGACCCCCGACTGACCGAGGAATGAGTACAGCGTTCGGTCTCTTCGGGACGAAAGAGGGAGTATCGTCCACTTTGTCGGCCATGAGAGCTCCGTCACTCGGGGCGTGGTACTCAACCGGACCGATGCATGTTGGCAGGAGACGTAAAGCCACTCAGTGGTACCGTTCGGGCGTAATTTGCGCGGTGGCAGTACAGAATTGCGAAGGCGGATCCCATGGTCAGGCAGGCGCGCGCTGAAATAACTCGCGACACCGTGCTCGCGGGCGCAGCGAATGTTTTTCTGCGCCTCGGGTACGCGAACGCGAGCCTCAGCGAGATCATTTCTCAATCCCAGGTCACCAAAGGTGCGTTGTACTTCCATTTCGGTTCCAAGGAAGAACTGGCACGTGCGGTCATCGACGAGGGCAACGCACGCTTGACCACTGCCTGCTCACAGTTCAACGACGGCCGAATTCCCGCACTCGAGGCGGCGATCGGTATTTCCTACATCGTTGTCGACCTCTCGGTCAGCGATCCCATGGTCTCGGCGATGCTCCGCTTGAGCCATCAGATCGGCGATTACCGCGGCACCGAGGGCAACGTCATGGCCGGGTGGAGCGAATCGTTCGATCGACTCGCCGCCAAAGCCATCGCGCAGGGCGATATCGACCCCAACTCCGACTCGAAGACCATCGGATCCCTCGTACTCGAAATCCTCACCGGCGTGCACATGGTCGCGGTCGCCACCTCCACCACCGAGGAACTGCCCTCGCGCATGGAGCGCCTCTGGTACTACCTGCTGCCGGCCCTGGTGCCTACCAACAAATTGGACTACTTCCGCGAATTCGCTGCGCGTCGCGTCATTCGTTTCGGACCGTAGATCACGAGTTCTTCGCAACGAAGTCCGCAATGTCGTCCCGAAGTCGATCCGGGTACTCGCCGTTGATCGCATGTGAGGCATCGGGATAGAGCCGTACGGTCCCGTCTGGAACAGTTCTTTCCGCGGTGGCGACGGCAGCTGCTGCGTCGTGCATCACCGACCTGCCCGCGATCACGGCCAGCACCGGGACGTCGAGCGTCGCGAGCCGGTCCTCGGTGATTCGCGTCGGCTGCGGCAGTTTCAGCGAGTACCCCTGCATCCCGGCCTCGATCATGTTTGCGACGGGCACGTCCTGCACCGCCGCGCCACCTGCCGTGTAGAAGTTGAAACTGTCTCGCCACGACTTGGGCAGCCATGGGAGGGCGGCAGGGAGGGCCCGAATCGCGGTGCCCCACGGAATGTCGGCGAACGTCCGGGCCGGGTCGATCAGCGTGAGTGTGGCGAGATGCGTGCTGTCGTGCAGCGCCAGGTTCGTTGCGGTCCACCCACCGATCGACAGTCCGACGAGATGGACTTTGTCGGTCGGCAGAGCGTCGAGTGTCTGATCGAGCCACGCGGCGTGGTCCTCGTCGCTGGTGATCGGCCGTTCCTGGATGCTGCGTCCCGGCTCGCCGAGCAGGTCGACGGTGTAGACGTCGCCGATCGTCAACAAGCCGGGGAGGTTGGCGGCCCAGACCGGAGTTGCAGAGGAACGGCCGGGAAGCAGCAGCAACGGGTGCGCGGACGTTCCGGTGCCGTCGAACCGATAGACGCGGACGACGCCGTAGTCGGTTCTGATGTCGAGTGTCTCCGCCGGATCCGGCAGATCCTCGAACGCGCGGTTGTAGGCGGCGAGAAAACGGTCCTCGCTCGCCGCGCTGTTCCAGTGGCCGACCGGCGACGGCGAGCGCAGTGCGAACGCGAGGACCAGCGCGCCGACGGTCAACGCCCCAGCGGCGATCTTCGAGTATCGACGCCGTTTGTCGGTTGTTCGGTCGTTCATCCCCAGGCTCCTAACCGATCGGTAAGTAAATCAACCGTACGGTAGGCTGGCGTTCGTGGCAACGAAGGAACCGAGCTTCATCGAGCGGACTCGACGTGCGCAGCTGATCGACGTCACGATCGATGCGGTAGCCCGGCACGGCTACGCAAAGGTCTCGCTCGCTCGCATCGCAGACAATGCCGGCATCACCAAAGCGGCTGTGCTGTACCACTTTCGGACCAAGGACGCGGTGGTGGAAGCGGCGTATCGATTCGTCCTCGATGCGCTCGTCGAAGACGTGGCGGTGGCCGTCGAGGCAGTCGATGTCCAGGAACGACCCCAGGCGTATGTACGCGCGATGCTCGGACACCTCCGTGCTCATCGCGGCCACACGCGGATGCTGATCGAGAGGCTGGGAAACATCGCGCCCGAGCACACCCCGGAGCAGCGGTGGCGTCCACTGGCCGACCTCATCGACGCGTCCGTCCGTGCACGCGGGACGGACGGCGTCGATTCACGAACGCTTGCCATCATCACCGGCGGCGCGATCGACGCGATCGTCACCGAACGTCTGCACGACTCGGAGTACGACTCGGCTGCTGCTGGTGAGTCACTCACGACGATGCTCGACGCGGCTATGGGCTGAGCCTGCCCGTCTCCCGCTCGCCTTGCTCCCATAGACTCGCTTATGACTGTGCATGCGCAGCCGTCGCCTCGACTCGCTTGTAGGAGCATTGCTGTTGTCTTCCGATTCTCTGCCTGCCATCTCTCCATCCGGGCCGGCCCCGATCGTTCCCGACGCGGCGCTGCAACTCTCGGGTCTGGCCAGCGTCGCGCTGACCGATTCGGCCATGATGGCCGTCGCCGACGCGATCGGAACCGCCGAGCACACCCTCATCGGTCCGCACTCGGTTCGCCCGTTCGTCGCGGCTGCCATCGCGCAGCACACTCAGCTGTTGATCGTCACCGCCACCGGGCGTGAAGCGGACGATCTCACCGACGAACTCCGTCAGATCCTCGGCGGTGGCGTCGTGATGTTCCCGTCGTGGGAGACGCTGCCGCACGAGCGACTCTCGCCGAGTGCCGACACGGTCGGCAAGCGACTCGACGTGCTCCGCCGGCTCGCGCGCCCGGGCGACGCCGATTACGGCGATCCGCTGCGCGTCATCGTCACCACGGTCCGCTCGCTTGTGCAGCCCATGGCACCCGGTCTCGGCGAGATCGAGCCCGTGACCTTGAAGGTCGGTCTGGACATCGACTTCGACGGCCTGATCCACCGACTCGTCGAGTTCGGCTACCTCCGTGTGGACATGGTGGGCAAGCGCGGCGAGTTCGCCGTCCGCGGCGGCATCCTCGACCTCTTCTCGCCGACGGCAGACCACCCGGTGCGCGTGGAATTCTGGGGCGACGAGATCACCGAACTCCGTGCGTTTGCCGTCTCCGACCAGCGATCCCTGCCCGATCACGAAGTCGATCTCGTCATTGCTCCTCCGTGCCGCGAACTGCTGCTCACCCAGGAGGTCCGCGACCGTGCTGCGGTTCTCGCAGCCGACAACGCCGGCGACACCGCGTTGGTCGAGATGCTGGACAAGCTGTCGGCCGGCGTTCCGGTGGAAGGCATGGAGGCGTTGCTGCCGCTGCTGCAGCCGGGTGAGTTGCAATTGCTCGCCGATACCCTCCCGGCGGGAACACACGTTCTGCTCTGCGACCCCGAGCGAATCCGCACGCGTGCAACAGATCTGGTGCGCACAGGCCAGGAGTTCCTCGAAGCCTCCTGGACGGCAGCCTCGATCGGCGGAGCCGCGCCGCTCGATACCTCCACCCTCGATACCTCCAGCCTGGAAGGTGCCTCTCTCGATCTGGGTGCTTCGGCGTACCGTTCGCTGCGGCAGGTTCGCGAATCTGCGCAGGTGCACGGTCGGCCGTGGTGGACCATCAGCCCGTTGGCGTCCGGCAACGGCGAGGAAGTCGAGCTCGCGGTCGATTCGGTGCCCGAGGTTCGCGGGTCCGAGGAGGCGCTGACGGCTCTCTTCGCCACGTTGCGGGCGCACATCGCCACCGGTGGCCGCGCAGTCATCTCCGTTGCGGGCGCAGGTACCGCCACCCGCATCATCGAGCGTCTCGCCGAGGCCGAAGTGCCTGCAGCGCACCTCGATTCCGGCGCCGTACCGGTACCGGACGTAGTCAACGTGCTCTGCGGATCGCTGCACGACGGCCTCGTGTTCCCCGACGCCAAGCTCGTCGTCGTCACCGAAAGCGATCTCACGGGCAACCGGGTGGCCGCGGCGGGGGAGGGCCGCAAGCTCCCGGCGAAGCGTCGCAATCAAGTAGATCCGCTCGCACTTGTCGCCGGCGACAGCGTCGTACACGATCAGCACGGCATCGGCCGCTTCGTCGAGATGGTCGAGCGCACCATCGGTGGTGCCCGACGTGAATACCTCGTCGTCGAGTACGCACCCAGCAAGCGGGGTCACCCCGGAGACCGACTCTTCGTCCCGATGGATTCACTCGATCAGCTCTCGCGTTACGTCGGTGGTGAGTTGCCGGCACTGAGCAAGCTCGGCGGATCCGACTGGGCCAACACCAAACGCAAGGCGCGCAAGGCAGTTCGCGAGATCGCCGGAGAACTCGTTCAGCTGTACGCCGCTCGACAAGCGGCTCCCGGGCACGCGTTCGGACCCGACACTCCATGGCAGCTCGAGATGGAAGATGCCTTCGGATTCACCGAGACAGTCGACCAGATGACTGCCATCACCGACGTCAAGGCCGACATGGAGAAGGCGGTCCCGATGGACCGCGTCATCCTCGGCGACGTCGGGTACGGCAAGACCGAGATCGCGGTCCGCGCTGCGTTCAAAGCGGTGCAGGACGGCAAGCAGGTTGCCGTGCTGGTACCGACGACCCTTCTGGCGCAACAGCATCTGCAGACGTTCACCGCGCGGATGGCGTCGTTCCCGGTGACGGTGAAGGGCCTCTCCCGCTTCACCCACGGCTCCGATTCCAAAGAGGTGATGGCCGGTCTCGCCGATGGCACGGTCGACATCGTCGTCGGTACGCACCGTTTGCTGCAGACCGGCGTCGCCTGGAAGGACCTCGGCCTGGTCATCGTCGACGAGGAGCAGCGCTTCGGCGTCGAGCACAAGGAACACATCAAGTCGCTCCGAACTCACGTCGACGTGCTGACGATGTCCGCCACCCCGATTCCGCGAACGCTGGAGATGAGCCTGGCCGGAATCCGGGAGATGTCGACCATCCTCACCCCGCCCGAGGAGCGGCACCCCGTGCTCACCTACGTGGGCGCGTACAATGACAAGCAGGTCGCCGCGGCAATCCGGCGTGAGCTGTTGCGCGACGGCCAGGTGTTCTTCGTGCACAACCGAGTGAGCTCGATCGACAAGGCCGCCAAGAAGATTCGCGATCTGGTCCCGGAGGCGCGGGTGGCAACGGCGCACGGTCAGATGAACGAGGAAACCCTCGAACGCACGGTGCAGGGTTTCTGGCAACGTGAGACCGACGTGCTGGTGTGCACCACCATCATCGAGACCGGCCTCGACATCTCCAACGCCAACACACTCATCGTCGAGCGGTCCGATTCGCTCGGCCTGTCGCAGTTGCACCAGCTCCGTGGCCGAGTGGGCCGCAGCCGGGAGCGCGGGTACGCCTACTTCCTGTACCCGCCCGAGAAGCCGCTCACCGAGACCGCCTACGACCGGTTGGCGACCATCTCGCAGAACTCCGACCTGGGTGCCGGTATGGCCGTGGCGATGAAGGACCTCGAAATCCGCGGTGCCGGAAACGTTCTGGGCGCAGAGCAGTCCGGCCACGTCGCAGGCGTCGGATTCGACCTGTACGTGCGGCTCGTCGGGGAGGCGGTCGAGGCCTACCGCGCCGCTGCGGACGGCAAGCCCATCACCACCGACGAGGCTCCGAAGGAAGTACGCATCGACCTTCCCGTCGACGCCAACATCCCACCGGACTACGTCACCAGCGACCGCCTTCGGCTGGAGGGTTACCGGAAGCTGGCTGCTGCAGTCGATTCCGCGGGGATCGACGCCGTCATCGACGAACTCGTCGACCGCTACGGCCCGCTCCCCGAGGAAGTCGGCCGCCTGGTCTCCATCGCGAAGCTACGCCTGATCGCCAAGGAATACGGTTTGACCGACGTCAACGTCGCCGGAACTCAGGTGAAGTTGGCTCCGATGGACCTGCCCGATTCCAAGCAGATCAGGCTCAAGCGGCTGTACCCGAGCGCCACGTACCGTGCGACCACCGGGGTGGTGCAGTTGCCGCTGCCCCGCGTCGAAGGTGGCGGTGTGGGAGCGGCGCGCGTCCGCGATGTCGAATTGGTGCAGTTCATCGCCGATCTCATCCTATCCTTGGACGGGAAGCCATCTCGGTCCGTCCTGTTGGAGCAAACTGTGGGGGTGTAGCGGTGACGGTAGTTCTGCTCGACCCTGTTCGACCGACTCAGGTACCGGTGGATGCCGTCGAATTTCTCGGCGGCGCAGTGCAGTTCACCGAAGAGGTACCGGTGAAGGTGCGATGGCTGTTCTCCGGGACAGCTGCGCCCGACGCCATCGACCCCGTCCTGGTCAGTACCGACCGGGCCAACCCCGACGTTCAGGACCGGATTGCACGCGGAGAACGCGTCGTCGCCGCCGAGAAACTGGCCGGTGACGACATCATCGCGGCGGTGCACTTGATGGACCGTCTGCGCACCCTCGGCGGCTGGGAAGCTCAGCAGACTCACGAATCACTGCGCGGCTACCTGTTGGAAGAAACGTACGAGCTGCTCGACGCCATCGCCGCAGGAAACCTCGACGACCTTCGCGAGGAGCTCGGAGACCTGTTGCTGCAGGTGCTGTTTCATTCCAGGATTGCGCAGGACGCCGCCGAGGATGCATTCGATATCGACGACGTCGCAGCGGGACTCGTCGCCAAACTGACGCACCGCAGCCCGCATCTCGGTCGCCGGGATGCAGGACCGATCGACATCGCCGAACAAGAACGAGCCTGGGAAGAGAAGAAGGCGTCGGAGAAGGCGCGAGGATCCTGCATCGACGGCATCGCGCTGTCTCAACCGTCACTTGCCCTGGCGCAGAAGGTGATCGGACGAGCGACCAAGGCGGGCCTGCCGGACGAGCTCGTTCCGGAGGGCCTGCGCGTCGTGCACATCGGGATCGATCACTCACACGGCGGAGACAGTGCCGAGGACCTGCTGAGGCGTCGAGTGTTGGATTTCGCATCTCTGATTCGCAACGCGGAGGCGTCGGCCCGAAATGCGGGTATCGCGCCGGGTGAGATGTCTGCACTCGACTGGATCGAACACTGGGGTCTGCGGGGCTGACCCCTCATCTCTGCTTCCAGGCCCGTGAGGACAGTAGCCGCATACCGTTCAATGCCACGATGACAGTGGAGCTTTCGTGACCGGCTACGCCGATCGGCAACGGGAGTGTGCCGATCAGGTCCCACGCCACGAGCACCACGATGAACGAGGCCGCGATCACCAGATTCGCTACGACGATGCGATGGGCCCGCCTCGACAGAGCCACGACCGAGGCCAGGGCTCCGAGGTCGTCGCGGATCAGCACGGCATCGGCCGTGTCGAGTGCGAGATCGGATCCTCGGCTGCCCATGGCGACGCCGATGTCCGCCGTGGCCATCGCGGGAGCGTCGTTGACGCCGTCGCCGACCAACATCACTCGGTCGCGTCCGTCGTTCTGCAGTTGCGTGACCGCCTCGGCCTTGTTCTGTGGGAGCAGCCCTGCCCGCACGTCGACAATCCCGGCGCGCGCTGCCACTGCTCGTGCGACGCGGTCGTTGTCACCGGTGAGGAGCACCGCGCGGGTGCCGGCCAGTCGTTCGAGATCCGCGACCGTGGTGTCGGCTCCGGCGCGGACGATGTCGACGAGTCCGATCACCGCGATCGCTTCCTCGTCGACGTGCACGACGATCGCAGTCATTCCCTCAGCTTCTCGGCGGGCTGCAATTCGTCCGGCTGACGATTCCGTGTCATGCTGTGCTGCTTCGGGTTTGGTAACCGTGATGACTCGGCCGTCGACAGTCGCCGTGACTCCCACACCGGGGGCCGACTCGAAGCGCGTCGCCGTGGGTATCGAAATACCCTGCTGATCGGCGAACTCGACGACGGCAGTTCCGATCGGGTGCTCGCTTCGGCCCTCCGCTGCAGCCGCCCAGCGAAGTACCTCGTTCACCTCGAACGCCCCGAGGGTGTCGATGCACTCCACTCGCGGCGTTCCCACCGTGAGGGTTCCGGTCTTGTCGAAGGCCACCGTGTCGATCGATCGAAGTTGTTCCATGGCCACAGCGGATTTGACCAGCACACCGTTCCTGCCTGCGGTCGCCATGGCCGCGAGCAAGGGCGGCATCGTTGCCAGCACCACCGCACAGGGCGAGGCGACGATCATGAAGGTCATCGCGCGCAGCAGCGTCGATTGGAGGTCGTTGCCGAGCGCCATCGGCACTGCGAATATCAGTGCGGTGCATACGACAATGGTCTTGGAGTAGTACTGCTCGACCTTTTCGATGAAGAGTTGCTTCTTCGCCTTCGTCTCCGACGCATGTTCGACCATGGTGACGATGCGAGCGATGATCGTCTCGGACGGGTCGACGTCGATCCGAATCGTCAATGCGCCGGTGCCGTTGATGGTTCCGGCGAACACCTCGTCACCGGCGGACTTGGAGACGGGGATCGATTCCCCGGTGATCGAGGCCTGATCGATGTCGGAGGTGCCGTCGACGATGGTGCCCTCGCCCGAAATGCGTTCTCCGGGGCGCACGATCACGATGTCTCCCGGACGGAGATCGGACGCGTCGACCTGCTTTTCGTCACCGTTGTGGTCCAGCACCATTGCGGTTTCGGGTGTCAGATCGAGCAGACTTCGAATCGAATCCGCGGTGCGCCGAGTCAGGACCGCTTCGAGAGCGCCCGACGTCGCGAAGATGACGATCAGCAGTGCGCCGTCGAAGATCTGGCCGATCGCTGCCGCTCCGAGCGCGGCGACGATCATCAGCAGGTCGACGTCGAGGGTCCTCTCGCGGAGCGCTCTGAGTCCTTCGAGGGCCGGCTCCCACCCTCCCGTGACGTAGCAGGCGAGATAGAGCGCCCAGTACGTCCACACCGGTGCGTCCGCCAACTGCGCAACGAGGCCGAGGACGAAGAGTGCCGTGGCGGCCGACGCCCATCGGACTTCGGCGATATCGATGAGACGGGTTCGGCGGGAACCCGTCGATCTGCGTACGGAGGCCGGTGCCGGGGCGGTACTGATCGATGTCATGCGTCCTTCAATCGTTCGGAGGGTGCGCGCCTACCGTACAGGATTACATGAAGACCTTTACATGTGTACATAAACTATAGTTGTTCCATGGGCCACGGAGTCGAGGGACGCAGTACACCGCCTGCACAGCTCGATGCCGAATCGGCTGCCACGGTGGCCGCCACTCTTCAAGCCCTCGCGACACCGAGCAGGCTGCGCATTCTGACCCAGCTCCGCCAGGGGCCGAGCGGGGTCAACGATCTGGCCGAGGCCGTCGAGATGGAACAGTCGGCCGTATCGCATCAGCTCCGTCTGCTACGCGCCATGGGACTGGTCACCGGTACACGATCGGGCCGCAGTGTCATCTATCGGCTGTACGACAACCACGTCGCAATGCTGCTCGACGAGGCCGTCTATCACATCGAGCATCTCGGAATGTCGGCGTCGGATTTCCCTTCCGACGCCGATACCGCCTGACTCGCCGGTAATCTGCGCCAGAACAGGTGATGCGTGACGCCGCTGCTGCTGGGGATCGCCTCGTGCTCGAATCTGTCGTTCAACTCGTCGGGTGAATCCCACAGCTTCAGGCCCGCACCGAATTCGATGGGTGCGACGACGATGTGCATGGTGTCGACGAGGTCGGCGTCGAGGAATTCTCGAATACTGGTCACCCCGCCGCCGAGTCGCACGTCCTTACCGTCGGCCGCCTCCAGTGCCTGCTCCAGCACCTCAGCTGGCTCGCCGTGGACGAAGTGAAACGTGGTGTCGGAGAGAGTGATCGACGGCCGCTGGTGGTGGGTGAGTACGAAGACGGGGGTGTGAAACGGCGGCTCCTCGCCCCACCAGCCCTGCCATTCGTGGTCGGTCCACGGTCCGCGTTGGGGCCCGAACTTGTTTCGGCCCATGATTTCGGCACCGATGTTGTGGGAGAAGTCGCGCGCGAACTGGTCGTCGAGACCGCGGCTACCGCCCGAACCGGCGTTTCCCGGGAAGCTGGCGGTGCCGAAGTACCACTTCATCAGTGCCAGATGGTCGAGACCGAACGGACTCTCGACGCTCTGATCCGGCCCCGCAGCGATTCCGTCGCTCGAAATGGTGAAATTCTGTACCCGAACCAGCTGTCCCATGTGTGCTCCCGAAGTCGATGACGAAGATGTACGACGTATGGACCGAGCCGGGTTCGCACACTCACCGCCCGCCCGCGTCAATGGACCCTTGCATCGGTCAGACGTATGCAGTGCGCCATCCACGCGGGCCGCGCTTCCGCGTGGATGAACCATTGCACCGCCGAGACGTATGCAAGGGTCCATTCACGCGGACGGGGGGTGCGCGGACGGGGGACGGTCAGGCGGGCCTACTCGAACAGCGTCGAACCCCAGTATTCGGATTCTCCGACGCCCGGTGGGCAGGCGAATACCGCAGAACCCACGTGCTGGATGTATTCGTTCAGTGCATCCTTGCGGGAGAGTGCCAATTGCATCGGGACGAACTGTGTCAGTGGGTCGCGGCAGAAGGCGATGAAGAACAGTCCGGCGTCCAGGTGTCCGAAGCCGTCGGACCCGTCGGTGAAGTTGTAGCCCCGACGCAGGAGTTGGACGCCGCCGAGGTTTTCCTTCGACGCCAGACGCACGTGTGCGGTCTTGTCGATGAAGGTGCCCTCGGGCCCCTGGGATTCGAAGTCGAGTGCATCGAACTCGTCTTTCTGCCCCAGCGGCGCACCGGTTCCTTTGCTGCGCCCGATCACTCGCTCTTGTTCTTTCAGCGTGGTGCGGTCCCACGATTCGATCAACATGCGGATTCGACGGGCAACGAGGTAGGAGCCGCCGGCCATCCAGTCCTGATCGTCATCGGAAGCGACCCACACGTTCTCGTCCAGCAGCGACGGGTCCTCGGCCTTGAGGTTCGCCGTGCCGTCCTTGAACCCGAACAGGTTTCGCGGAGTCGCTTGGGTGGTCGAGGTGGACGACGTTCGACCGAAGCCGAGTTGCGACCACTTGACCGACACCGTGCCGAACCCGACGCGAGCGAGGTTGCGAATCGCATGTACGGCAACCTGGGGGTCGTCGGCGCAGGCCTGGATGCACAGGTCGCCGCCGGAACGTCGGGGATCGAGGTTGTCCGCCGGAAAATGCTGCAGATCGGCAAGCGATGCAGGTCTTTTCGAGGCCAGGTCGAATCGATCGAACATCGACGGTCCGAAACCGATCGTCAACGTCAACGACGACGCCGTCAGGCCGAGTGCTTCGCCGGTATCCGACGGCACGTTGTACTCGCCGCCGTCGATCGCGCCGCCGTCGAAGGTCTCTTCACCGCGCACCAAACGCTCGGCCATCAGGGTCCACTTCTTCAGCAGCGCAACGAAATCCTCGCGCGAATCGGTGGTGATGTCGAAGGCCACGAAGTGCATGCGATCCTGCGCCGGGGTGACGATTCCGGCCTGGTGGTCTCCGCGAAAATCGACGACGTCCGAAGTAGGTACCTCTGCTCCGGAGGCCGTCGCATGCCCTGCGAGGGCTCCGACTCCGACGAGCGCTGCACCGGTTCCGACGGCACCGAACAGGCGTCGCCGGGAGAAGTGCCCAGTCTTATTGTCCGGCAACGACACCCTGCACCTGACTCACTTCGGCGGACAATGCGTCGATCTTGTTCGACAGTTCCTGTCGCTGGGGTTCGGTCACGGTGTCGTAGAAGACGAAGCCGTCGCCGCTGCGGTACTTGGCCAGTTCGGCGTCGAGTTCTGCGAAGCGAGCATCGATCGCGGTACCGAGTTCGGCATTGCGCTCGTCGAGGATGGGACGTACCGCGGCGATGGCTGCCTGCGAGCCGTCGACGTTGGCCTGGAAGTCCCACAGGTCGGTGTGCGAGAAGAAGTCCTCTTCACCGCTGATCTTGGTCTTGGCGACCTCGTCGAGTAATCCTTGTGCGCCACCGGCAACTTGGATCGGGTCGATGGTGAAGTCTTCGGCCTTGATCTGCTCGGCCAGTTCGGTGATGTCGGCCTCGAGCTGATCGGCCATCGCGTTCGTGTCGGGCTGCAATCCCTGCGTCCACAGGTCCTTCTCGATGCGGTGGAAGCCGGTCCATTCCGCACCGGGCTCGACATCGGGCTCACGTAGGTCGATGCGCGGGTCGAGGTCGTCGGGGAAGCTCTCGGCCACGGGCTCGATACGCTCGTAATAGCTGCGCGTGATGGGGAATTGGGCCTTGGCCGCTTCGACGTCTCCGCTCTTGACGGCGGTCACGAACGAGGCCGTGGTGTCTTGCAATGCGTCGATCTGGCTGACGACGTAACGCTTGTAGCCGGCAGCAGCTTCGGTGAGGAGGCCGTCGTCGTCCGCTGTGCGAACCGAGTCGCCGGTGACGACGTAATCGGCGCGGATGCCGTCGCCGACCATGCCTGCCTTGCAGGCGGTTTGGTAGGTGCCGGGGTCGGGCAGAGCGACGATGAGCTGACGCGTCAGGCCGGGTCCGATGTTCTCGACCTCACCCATGACGCGATCGCCCTCACCGTAGACGTAGAACTCGGTGACTTTGCTGCCGTTGTTGGTGATCTGGAACGTCGAGTTACCGGTGGTGCCCTCGGATGCGCTCACCTCGCAGGACGAGTCGGCCGCTGTAACGGCGATATCGCCCGAAGCGGCTTCGGTGGAGGACTTTTCGGTGCATCCGGTAAGTACTACGGGTAGAACCGCGACCGCGGCGAGAGCGAAGGTGGAGCGACGCATGATGGTGGTGCCTTTCAGGAGTTCTGCAGTACAGGCTCGGGAGCCGCGGGAACGCGGACCGGGCGGAGGAAGAGGAACAACACGACGACGATGTAGAGCACCCACGCAATTGCCTGGAAGACAGTGGGTTCGGGCCGGAAGTTGAAGATGCCGGCTAGCACGGTGCCGTACCAGCTCGAGGCATCGAAATGATCGGTGATGTCGAACGCCACGGCGCTGCCGCCGGGGAACACTCCGCCGATCTGCAGGGCGCGGATTCCGTAGGCGAGGATGCCTGCGGCGACCACGATGAGGAAGATGCCGGTGTACTTGAAGAACACCGCGAAGTTGATGCGGACGGCCCCGAAGTACAGGAACACCGTCAGCACGGCCGCGACGACGATCCCGAGGAGCAGGCCGAGCAAGGGCCACAGGCTGCCGTTGGTGTTCTCGGCGTAGCCGACCATGAGCAATGCGGTTTCGACGCCCTCGCGGCCGACGGCGAAGAACGAGAGCGTCAGCACTGCGGCGGGCCCGACGGTCAACGCTTTCTCCATACTCGCGCGCAGCTCGCCGGAGATGTTCTTGGCGGCGGTCCGCATCCACAACACCATTGCGGTCACGATGACGACGGCGACCAGCGACGCCGCTCCCGCGATGATTTCGGCGGTGAGTCCGGTGACGGTCGACGTGCCGTAGTGGATGACGAAGAAGATCGCGGCGACCATCGCGACGGCCGCGCCGACGCCCAACCACACCCATTTGAGGGCGTCGCGGCGGTCTGCCTTGACGAGAAACGCGACGAGGATCATCACGACGATGCCCGTTTCGAGACCTTCGCGGAGGCCGATCAAGCCACTGCCGAACAACTGGGTGGTGATCGACGGCGCAGATCCTGCGGCGGCCAAGACAGACAAGGCTGATGCTCCTGAGATGCGTCGAACATTGGTTCGCCTTCCCTCTGGAAGGGTAGGCGACCCTCATGCGTGAAGGTTGACAGAAACATACACCCTGCAACCCGGTACGAACGCACGGAGAGCAGGGTTTTTATCGGTCTTTAGCTTTCTATTACCTAGCGTGTGCAGGATGGTGAGGTGATCTCCCGAATCTGCGTGCTTGCCACAGCGTCGGTCCTCCTCGCGCTCACGGCATGCGGTGGCGGTGAGCCGAAGCGTGAAATTCCCGAGGGCATCCCGCCCGGGCCCGGCACCGAGGTGCCCATCATCGAGTTCAACGCGCCCGGCCGGACGGCGGACCTTTTGCTCGCCTGGGCCGAACCGCAGACCGACGCGCTGGGCATCTCGGTGACGGCCCTCGCGTCATACGGGCACGCTGCCGCGATCATGACCGAGACCGACACCGACTGCGGAATCACCTGGACGACGCTGGCGGGCATCGGCTACATCGAAAGTCGGCACGGCACCTATCAGGGCTCGTCGGTGCAGCCCGACGGGCTCGTCTCGCCGCCGATTCGGGGAATCCCACTCGACGGAGGACCCGGCGTCGCCGAGATTCCGGACACCGACGGCGGAGTCATGGACGGAGACACCGAGTTCGACCGCGCGATGGGGCCCATGCAGTTCATTCCCGAGACGTGGAAGAAATGGGGAGTCGACGCCAACGGTGACGGCCGTGCCGATCCCGACAACATCGACGACGCGGCATTGACCGCGGCGCGTTATCTGTGTGCCCGCGGCGGTGATCTGCGGACCGCGCAGGGGTGGGAGACAGCGTTGATGGCCTACAACCTTTCGGGTCAGTATCTGCGCGACGTGCGCGATGGAGCGGCGGCGTACTCGGTGGGCACCAGGCCGTAGAAACTCCGTGCATCGCGGGCACCATGCAACAGCGGCTAGTCTTGCACCCGGCACAGTCCGCCGGTCCCCGTTACTAGGAGAAGCATTCGTGGCCATCATTGAGCAGGTCGGAGCTCGCGAGATCCTCGATTCCCGTGGCAACCCCACGGTTGAGGTCGAGGTCGCATTGGACGACGGGACATTGACCCGTGCGCAAGTTCCCTCCGGCGCATCCACCGGTGAGCACGAGGCCGTCGAGCTTCGTGACGGCGGAGACCGCTACGGCGGCAAGGGCGTCGAGAAGGCCGTGAACGCGGTCCTGGACGAGATCGCACCGGCAGTCATCGGTCTCGACGCCATCGAACAGCGCACCGTCGATCAGGCTCTGCTCGATCTCGACGGCACTCCCGACAAGTCTCGTCTCGGCGCGAACTCCCTGCTGGGTGTCTCGCTCGCCGTCGCCAAGGCCGCTGCCGAGTCCACGGGTCTGGAGCTGTTCCGTTACCTCGGCGGCCCGAACGCGCACATTCTTCCCGTGCCGATGATGAACATCATCAACGGTGGCGCACACGCGGACAGTGGCGTCGACGTGCAGGAATTCATGATCGCGCCCATCGGTGCGCCCACGTTCAAGGAGTCGCTGCGCTGGGGCGCGGAGGTCTACCACGCGCTCAAGTCCGTGCTCAAGGCCAAGGGCCTGTCCACCGGACTCGGCGACGAGGGTGGTTTTGCCCCCGACCTCGCCGGCACCAAAGCAGCCCTCGACTTGATCCTCGAGGCCATCGCCAAGACGGGTCTGAAGCCCGGCCAGGACGTGGCGCTCGCACTCGACGTGGCAGCCACCGAGTTCTACACCGCGGGTACCGGCTACGCATTCGAGCGTGAGACGAAGTCGGCCGAGGAGATGTCGGCGTTCTACGGCGAGCTCGTCGATGCCTACCCGCTCGTTTCCATCGAGGATCCGCTCGACGAGAACGACTGGGACGGCTGGGTTGCACTCACCGAGTCGATCGGCGACAAGGTTCAGCTCGTCGGCGACGACTTGTTCGTCACCAACCCCGAGCGTCTCGAAGACGGCATCGTCAAGGGTGCGGCCAATGCGCTTCTGGTGAAGGTCAACCAGATCGGCACGCTCACCGAGACCCTCGATGCAGTCGATCTCGCGCATCGCAACGGTTACAAGACGATGATGAGCCACCGGTCCGGTGAGACCGAGGACACCACCATCGCTGACCTGGCAGTTGCCGTTGGCAGCGGCCAGATCAAGACCGGTGCCCCGGCTCGAAGCGAGCGCGTGGCCAAGTACAACCAGTTGCTGCGTATCGAAGAAGCTCTGGGCGACGCGGCGCGTTACGCCGGCGAGTTGTCTTTCCCCCGGTTCAATTACGAGGGATAGCACGCAGGCACGTATCGCACGAAGTGGAGAACAATGATGGCACGGCGCGGAAGGTCCGGGACCAGTCCAGGTGGACGTGATCCCCGACCTCGCGGCCGGTCCTCCACCTCGGGTAGGCCGAAAGCCGGGGGCGTTTCTCGCGATGAGAACGCCTCCGGCCGGCAGGCCACTCCGCCGGAGCCTTCCGAGCAGGTGCGCGACGCAGTGGTCGGCGGCAAGGCTGCTCCCCGGCGCGTCGGTATTCGAAGGCCGACCATGCCCGAGCGGACATTCTTCGGACTGTCCACCGGACGAGCCGTCATTCTCGGCATCGTGGTGTGCGCGCTGGCGCTGACGCTGGCGGTACCACTGCGCACCTACTTCTCCCAGCGCAGCGAACTCGACTCGGTGCTTGCCGAGCGACGGGCCTTGGAGAACGACGTGAACAGGCTCCAGACCGAGAAGTCGCAACTCGACGAACCGTCCCGCATCGCAGCCGATGCGCGTGAGCGGCTTCGGTTCGTGATGCCGGGGGAGACGCCCTACCAGGTGCAGTTGCCCGGCGACTTCGGCAAGGTTCCAGAAGAACTCACACCCGACGCAGCGCCGACGGGCCCGTGGTACTCCGACCTGTGGAACACCGCGGTGCAGCCGCAGGGGTCGGACGAGCCGTCGGAGCCCACGTCCGCGCCGATGCCCGTCGTGCAGCCAGAACCCGCACCGGCACCGCCGCCGGTGCCACAACCAGAAGGAGGACCGGTCGGGTGAATTCCTCGGCAGTCTCGCAGGAAGATCTCGATGCGGTCGCATCGCAGCTCGGACGTGAACCGCGTGGCGTACTCGAGATCGCGTATCGATCTCCGGACGGAAGGCCGGGCGTGGTGAAAACTGCTCCCAAGCTGCCCGACGGTACGCCTTTTCCCACCCTGTTCTATCTGACGGACCCGCGGTTGACGGCCGAGGCCAGTCGTCAGGAATCGGCCGGCGTGATGCGAAAGATGACCGAGCGTCTCGGCACCGATCCCGAATTGGCTGCGGCATACCTGCGCGCACATCAGTCGTACCTGGCCGAGCGTGACGAGATCGAATCTCTTGGAACGGATTTCACCGGCGGCGGTATGCCCGATCGGGTCAAGTGCCTGCACGTGTTGATCGCACACTCGTTGGCCAAGGGCCCGGGCGTCAACCCGCTCGGCGACGAGTCGGTGGCCCTCGCCGCTGAGAACTCGTTGCGCGGCAAAGCAATTCCGGCCGATTGGCCGACCATCGAAGAACTACGTGCGGAGAAACAATGACCAGGGTTGCAGCAATAGATTGCGGCACCAACTCCATCCGCCTGCTCGTCGCCGACAACAACGGTAAGTCGCTCGCTGACGTCTCCCGTGAGATGCGAGTGGTGCGGCTCGGCCAAGGCGTCGACGCGACGGGAGCCTTCGTTCCCGAGGCTATCGAGCGCACGCGAGTGGCACTGGTCGAGTACGCGGAGATCATTCGCAAGACCGGGGCCACCGCAGTACGGATGGTTGCCACATCCGCCACGCGGGATGCGTCGAACCGCGAGGATTTTTTCTCGATGGTGCGTGAGGTGCTCGGCAAGGTCATTCCCGGTGCCGAGGCCGAGGTGATCACCGGCGACGAGGAAGCGCGGCTGTCCTTCGCCGGTGCTGTCGGCGAACTCGACTCTGCTGCAGGGCCTTTCCTGGTGGTCGACCTGGGTGGCGGTTCCACCGAGCTCGTGCTGGGCGACGCAAAAGGCGTGAAGGCGGCGTTCTCTGCGAACATCGGCTGCGTACGTTTGACGGAACGCTTTCTGCACTCGGACCCGCCCACCGCGGACGAGATCAACGGTGCGCGTGAGTACGCCCGCGAGAAGTTGGCGGAGGCGTTCGAGGAAGTGTCGATCGGTGACGCGTCGAGCTGGGTGGGCGTGGCCGGCACGATGACGACCATCGCGGCCATCGCCAAGGAACTACCCGAGTACGACGCGGATGCGGTGCATCTGTCGCGGGTGCCCTTCGATCAGCTCTTCGAGGTGTGCGAGCGACTCATCGGCATGACTCACACGCAGCGAAGTGCGTTGGGCCCCATGCATCCCGGACGGGTCGACGTCATCGGCGGCGGTGCAATTGTGTGCAGCGTGCTGGCCGAGGAATTCGAAAGACGCGGTGCCGTAAGCTCTCTGACGGTCAGTGAGCACGACATCCTCGACGGTATCGCGATGTCGATCAAGATTTAGGCAGTACGGCCCCTATAGCCCAATTGGCAGAGGCAGCGGACTTAAAATCCGCACAGTGTCGGTTCGAGTCCGACTGGGGGCACCAGAGTCCGTATGGATCCATTCTTGTCTGCGACACAGCGTATTTCGATGAGCTGCGAGGTACGGGGTGGACGCTCGCGGATGTACAACGGCCTCGCTGAGGTGCGGATCATGCGCGTTGTCACAAAAATCGTACGTCGAAAAGAATTTGTACTTTCAGAGCACGTTCATAGGAGTAAGGAACCCCTCGCGTGACATGGTTCTTCGTGACAAAATGTCACAGGTCATCACAAACTAGACGCATACGGCACAAGTCCATCAGTCCACGCGGATGGTTTTGCCGATGACCCGATCTGTCGCGGCAATGTCACCTGGTTTCGGCTCAGTTTTGCGCTCTAGTGCAGGCATTCGAAACGTTTCACGCGAAGTCGAAACCTGTTGCAAGGATGGATTTATCGCGATTCCTGAGGCTTGCCGGCGGACAGTGGTTTCTCGGACATGCAGGAGGTGCGGAGTTGCACCTTCCGTAGCGTCATGTGGTGCAGTGGACGTATCCCGCCCACCGAGGAAGGCTCCGCACATGTTCTCGTCCTTCACCCCGCCGCGCCACGTCACTATCGGGGGTGCAGCCGCCTTCGTGGGCGCCACGCCGCGAGCGATCCGCCACTACCATCAGATCGGCCTGTTGCCGGAACCGGAGCGGGGGAGCGACGATCGCCGGCGCTACGGCTATGACGAAATGATCCGGCTGTTGTGGATCCGACGGATGGCCGACGCCGGCATCGCCCTGGAAGATATCCGCAAGGCCTTCGCGGACGCGGCCGGAACGGCCGACGGCGACGTCGCGCGCATCCTCGAGTTGCTGGAGGGCTCCATCGCCGTTCGGCAGGCCGAACTCGCGCGGCAGCGGATCGCAGTGCAGCGTATGCGCGAAAAGGGAAGCAGGGTGGGCCTGCTCTCCGATATTGTCGGCGACCGCCTCGCAGACCTGCGTGAGGGGACCCTGCTGCGGCAGGACGACCTCGATACTCTGCTCGTGACCGAGCGAATCTTCGGCGCGCTCGGCGCGTCGGTACAGGCGTCACGATTCATCGCGCTGGCCGCCCGGCCGGACCTGCGAGAGCATTCCGACCGTGTCGATGCCGCCGAGGAGGCGCTCGACGACACGGTTGCCGTCGACGACCCGCGGGTAGCGGAGGTGGCGGCCGAACGGCACGCCTTCGAGACCACCCTCCGCGCGGTCATCGAGAGTTCCGAACTGGCGCAGGCCGACGACGCTCGGTTCGACACCTGGGACGAGGTGCACCCCGGTCCCTCGGACGGGCTTGCGTGCGGGTCGACGAGCCTCACCGATGCCGTCCAGATGATGCCGTACGACTTTTCTGCTGCGCGCCTGCGGTGCATGGAATTGGCACTGGAACTCGACGAGTCCGACGCGCTGTGAGTCACCGCAGTGTCGGATCGATCGAGTGCAGTTGTTCATTGTTCGCCTCAACCGAGGGCATTACGATACGGCCGGAAGAAGTCTCGTAGTTCCTGCGCGTACAGCTCCGGTTCCACGAACGGTGCGAAGTGTCCACCGCGCGGAAGTTCTTTTATACGAACGACGTTCGCGACGCGGTCGAGCCAGGCGCGGGGCGGTCGCGCGAAAAGGTCGCCCGAAAAGAACGAGAACCCTGATGGTACCTCGACGCGGCGGGCGTGCTGCTCCAACGGAATGGACGCGTTGGCGTTGTACATGCGCATCGACGATCCGATGGTTTCGGTGAGCCAGTAGAGGGTGACGTTCGTGAGGATCTCGTCTTTAGTGAAGCTGCGTTCGATGTGGCCGTCGGAGTCGGTCCACGCTCGGAGCTTCTCGACGATCCATGCGGCCAGCCCGGCCGGGGAATCGGTCAACCCGACGGCAGCGGTCTGCGGTTTCGTGCGGTGCATCGCAGCATATGCACCCTCGGTGCTGCCCCACGCGACGGACCTGTCGAGGAAGTCATGCTCCTGCGGTGAGAGGTCGGCGCGATCGCCGGTGAACACGGGCAGTCCGGCATCCATACGATGTACGGCTACGACGGACTGGGGGTCGTCGAGCGCCAGGTATCGACTGACGGCGCTGCCGATGTCGCCACCGGCGGCACCGTAACGGGAGTACCCGAGAATGCGCATCAGTTCCGCCCACAGGCCTGCGACGTCGATCGAACTCGAGGGCGGGCCTGTGGGTCGGTCGGAATAACCGTAGCCCGGCATGTCGGGCACGACGATATCGAAGGCATCGGCGGGGTCGGCTCCGTGTGCACCCGGATCGGTCAGCAGCGACACAACTTTCGAGTACCGCCAGAACGAGTCCGGCCACCCATGGCTGAGAACCACAGGAAGAACCGGGCCCACAGGTGACACAGCCCGTGCGTGCACGAAGTGAATGTTCACATCGCCGACCTCGACTCGAAATCGAGGATGTCTCGACAGAGCCGACTCCTGTGCTGCCCAGTCGAATTCGTCGGCCCAATAGTCGACGAGTTCGCGCAGATAGCCGACGTCGACACCGAGCGACCACCCGGCATCGGCGGGATCATCCGGCCAGCGTGTCGCGCGAAGTCGTGTTCTCAAATCGTTCAGCGCCGCAGCAGAAGTCGCTGAAACGAAGGGTTCGGGATGAGGTATAGAACGCGACATGGCTCATAATCTACGCGCGAGTCCAGTGGTCGTAGCGTTCAAGAACCGGTCAATGCCGCGACTATGACGTCGGTCAGTGCGTCGAGATACTTGTCGTCCACGTCGGCTCCCCGTACGGTCGAGCGCCAATACACCGGGCCGGCAATCAGGTCCAGAGCCAACTCGAAGTCGACGTGCTCGGGTATTTCTCCTCGTGCAACCGCACGTTCCAAGATCTGAACCGAACGCTCCCGCCTCGGCGTGCCGATCATTGCCTTGTGCAGTTCGCCCAGACGCGGGTTGCGGGCAGACTCGGCCACCAGGTCAGGCAGAATTCTGGAAAAGCGCGGGTCGTCGATCCAGTCGACGAACCGACCGAGCGTCGCCCGTAGATCACCTCGAAACGTGCCGGTATCCGGTGCGTCCGAAAGTCCGACGCTGAACTCGGACAGCACGGCAACCACCATCTCCTCCTTCGACGGCCATCGGCGATACAGAGCGCTCTTTCCGACCCGAGCTCGCTTCGCCACTCGCTCCATCGACAAACGGCCGTAACCTGCCTCGGAAAATTCGTCGAGCACTGCCTCGACGATCGAGCTTGCAGGCATCGCGCCCAAGACCGGAAACGCGTATTCGATGCGGTACGTCGCCATCATTACGACTGACGGCAGTCACATCCGACACTATCGCGACTACTGGAGTCCGTTGGCAGCCGCGGAAGCGATCGGCACGACGGCCGACCTCACCGCATTCGCCGGGGGCACGGCGTGATTCTCGTTCTGGGCTCGACCGGTACAACGGGAAGTCGCGTAGCTCGGGCGCTGGACGCGAGAGACGTCGGAACCCGCCTCGCCACAAGGAATCCTGTATTGCCGAACGACGTGTTCTTCGATTGGGCAGATGTCGAGAGTCACGCGCGGGCCCTACGCGGGGTCACCGGGGTGTACCTCGTCGCACCTGTTGGATCGGCCGACCCGATGACGGTCGTCGGGCCGTTCCTCGAACAGGCAGCGCAACAGGGTGTTCGACGAATCGTCGCATTGAGCTCGTCCGCATTGGACCGGGGCGCACCGGGCCTCGGCGAAATCCACGACGCGGTTGTCTCGACGGCCGCGGAATGGGCTGTCCTGCGGCCATCGTGGTTCATGCAGAACTTCATCGGCAATACCCCTCTTGCAAAGGGGGTTCGAGACGGAGAAATAGTCAGCGCAACCGGCGAGGGGCGAATTGCTTTCGTCGACGCGCTCGATATAGCCGCCGTCGCTGCACATTGTCTGACGGATCCCGAACCACACAACACCGACCACATAGTCACCGGGCCAACGGCTCTGAGTTACGGCAACGCGGCCGCAATCATCTCCGCCCAGACCGGTACCGACATCTCACATCGTTCGATCACCGTCGACCAATTGGCTCGATTGCACAGCGACCACGGCCTTCCGGTTGAGTTTGCACGGATTCTCGCCGCATTGGACGCCGACATCGCCCGAGGCACCGAGGATCGGACGACAGACGTCGTACAGCAGGTGACCGGGCACGCAGCGCGAACATTCGACGACTTCGCGAAAGCTCATTTTTCACGGATGTCGTCGGGGAAATGATGACGATCGGGGACTGGACGAACCCGCTTTCGGGTACCCGTCGGGGGCGGTAGCGGCGTTCAATCCTGGTGGACAGTTCTCCACCGCATGTATGCGGTGCGTGCACATTCTGTTGCACGCACACGGTTTTCCCCGTTTCCCACGAGCTGTGCGACCGCCATGGGGGCCAGCACGGACGTGACCGGGTCCTCGTGTCCATCGAAGTGTCCGCCTGCCTCGAGCGACACGAACCCGTGCACCAGACTCCACAACTGGGCCGCGATTTGCTCCGGGTCGTCGATGTCGATTCTTGCGGCAGTCTTCATTCGCTCGCAGGCACCCACCAGGACGCCGTATGCCTCGCGGAAGTGGTGTTGCGTGGGTGTCGGCGGCGTTGTCGCCCGATACGTTCCCCGTGTGGACAAGCCGAACATCATGTCGTAGAGGTGCGGATTGCTTCGAGCCATCTCGCGGGTGGCCAACGCCATCGCGAACAGCTGCACTCCTGGGTCGTCGTCGGAGGCTTCGGCGTCGAGCAGTGCGTCGCGGAGTGACGAGTATCCGCGAATCACCACTTCGTCGAGCAGGCCTCGTACACCGCCGAAGTGGTGGTAAACGGTGATGGTGGAAACACCGGCCTCTTCACTGATGCGTCGCACCTTCACCTCGGCGGGGCCGGATGCGGCCAGCACGCTGATTGCGGCGTCGACGAGGCGTTCGCGAGTGGGGCCGTCGGCGGGGTTTCGAGGAGTGCGCTGGGCCGCCATCTCGTCATGATCGCACAGTGATCACGGTGCCAAGCGCGAGCAGGACGATCTGTCGACCCTTGTGGGTTGACAGAACGGCTGCTATAACTTCGTTATGGTCCTGAACTTCGCTGCCCCTCCGCGCAACTCGAACAAAATGGCAATACTCGTCACACTGTGTGCTGCGGTGTTCGTCGTCAACGTCTCCACCACCATCGTCAACATCGCGCTGCCGACGCTGGTCGTAGATCTGGGCGCATCGACCCGTGACCTTCTGTGGGTGGTCGACGCGTTCAACCTGGCGTTCGCCGCGTTGGTTCTCGCCGGTGGTTCGCTGAGCGACCGATTCGGTCGTCGTCCGTTCTTGATTGCAGGATTGGCACTGTTCGCGTTCGCATCGTTGGGGGGAGCATTCAGCAGCGCACCGGATCAACTGATCGGATGGCGCGCCCTTGCCGGTATCGCCGCCGCTGTGGTCTACCCGGTGACGTTGTCGATCTTGACGAACGTCTTCGTCGAGCGGTCCGAGAGAGTAATGGCGATCGGAGTGTGGGGCGCGGCCACAGGGGTGTCGGTGGCAGTCGGCCCGGTCGTCGGAGGTGCCTTGATCGAGCACTACTGGTGGGGATCGATCCTGGTGTTCAACGGCGCGGTCGCGGTGCTCGCTCTCGTGCTGGCTTTCGCACTCGTTCCCAACTCGAGTGATCCGTCGACGCCCCCGCTCGACAAATCGGGCTTGTTGCTGTCGGTGCTGGCGCTCGGGTCCTTGGTTCACGCGATCATCGAAGGGCCCGATCGAGGATGGTCGTCTCCATCCACAGCGATCGGATTCGGTGTGGCTGCAATACTGTTGACCGTTTTCGTGATCAGGGAGTCGCAGGCGCGGCATCCGATGCTGGACGTGCGTTTGTTCAAGAACTTGCGCTTCACTGCGGCCAGCGGGGCAGTCACCAGTGCCTTCTTCGCGATGTTCGGGTTTATTTTCCTGGTGACTCAGTACTTCCAGGCGGTGCGTGAGTACGGAGCGCTCGAAACCGGTGTTCGTATGTTGCCGGTAGCTGGTTCTCTCGCCATTTTTTCCTTGGTCAGTCCGCGGCTGGCGGTGTGGATCGGAACCAAGCTCGTGGTGGCAAGCGGACTTCTGTCGTTGACGGCTGCGTTCACGTGGACGTCGACGGTCGATGTGAGCACCAGCTATATCCAGATTGCGGGCCAGATGGTTCTCCTCGGTGCAGGATTGGGTCTGATCAGCGCTCCTGCGACCGAGGCGATCATGGGGGTAGTTCCGACGGACAAGGCGGGCATGGGGTCTGCCGTGAACGACGCCACGCGTGAACTCGGCGGGACGCTCGGTGTCGCGGTGATCGGCTCGGTTGCCCTCTCCGTGTACCGGGAGGGTCTCGAGACCGCAGATCTTCCGGAGTTACTCATGGATCCGGCGCGCGAGTCGGTCGGTGCTGCACTGGAAGCCGCACGGCAGGCGGGAGAATCCTTCGGTAGTACTGGCGCGATCGCCGGTGCGCAGTTGTCCGAACTCGCGCGGGCCCAGTTCGTCGAAGGGTTCACAACCGGAAGCCTGGTTGCTGCTGCCATCACGGCTGTTGCAGCCATCCTGACGCTGGTGTTTCTTCCTGCTCACCCTGGCGACGAAACCCCTACCGACTGAGCCTCACAGCTCTGATCAGGCCACTGTGGGTTCTGTTTCGCCTTTCATGTCAACGTGATCAGGCCTGTCTGCTTGGCGTGGGCGACCAGGGCATTGGCGTGGCCGTGCCCTAAGCCGTGCTCGGTTTTGAGCCATGCAACCAGTTCGGAATGCTTCGTCAGCGGCGACGCGGCTATGGCATCGAGCCATTCGGACACGGGCCTGCCGTACTTCTTCTCGATGGAAGGGAAGTAGCTCTGTGGACCTCTGACATCGGACATTCGATGAACCAATCTTGTGGGGGACCATTGGCGTGCAATCGCTCAGACCTCGCGAAATCATCGAAGTCCGGGCTAGTGCAACGATAGGACAAGCTCAGCCACTTGCCATTCCGTCGGTCGGTAGACACCCGCCAGGGGCGCCCCATCACTCCGCGGCGCAGAGTCGATGAGCCGCGGCCTGCGTCCCGATCAGCACCTTGTGCGAGACGGAGCACCACCGCTTCCGCCCGATGCAGTCTGCCATCTCATTCCCCAGTGTCATGAAGTCTCGTGGCTGAGCGGGACCGAATCGAATTCAGTGACCTCGGAGCCCTCACACGGTTCTTCGAGTAAGAAGTCGGCTCGTCGTTGACTCGAGTCCCGTTGGAATGGCGCATCTTCCGAGGCTGTACTGCGAATTTGCCGATCGAGTTCGCGCTGACGCTTACCTCGAGGACGAATCCGTGTAGACGGTTTTGCCGTCGATCAAAGTGTGAAGTATCCGGCGGTCGAGTAGCGAAGCCACGTCTTCATCACTCGGCCATTCACCTTCCAACACGGCCAAGTCGGCGCGTTGACCGACGGCCAGTGTTCCGCGCCACAACTCTGCGCGATCCCGGATGGCGGCACCACTGGTCAACAGTGATAGAGCGTCCACGGAGGTAATGGCCTCCTGGTCTTCTGTTGGAACAGGGCCTTCCCAGCAGTGCGCGCGGGTAACAGCGTTGACTACCGCGGGACGCCAATCGGGCGGCACAACGGGTGCGTCCGACGTAATTCCTGGGCGAACTCCAGCGTGGAGAGTCGACTTGATCGGCTCAGTGCGCAAAATCCGTTCCGGTGCGAGGAATCGCACGAAGGTGCTCATGATCACGGGATTGAAACACGCGCCTATCCCGTTGGCAGCCAATGTTTCCCATCCACTGGGGTATAGCTCTGTGGTGTGGATGAGGTAGTGCCGCAATGGACTGTTCGGAGCAATCTCTGCGATCGTGTCGATGACTGTCTCGACTGTTTGATCCCCGATTGCGTGAATGGCTACCTGCAGTCCGGCGTCGTCGACGATCCTGATGATTTCGCGTAGTTCTGCGACCTTGTCGACGTCGGTGTCGCCGGTTACGACCATGTGTCCGCAGTGATGCCCGGGAGGGTTCTGATCGTGGACGGGGTCCTTGTGCCAGGTCGTACCATTTTGGGGTGTGCCGTCCGCGAAGACCTTGACGCCGGCAATTGCCAGCCTCTGTGGGTCGACGTCGCGATCGGCGTAGCGATCAGCAAGACCCGCATCCAAGTGAAACTTCACGTCGGCAGCGTTGGCTCCCCCCGTTCCGTTCGGCAGGACCAGGACCGAAATCCGCATTGTCAGATCGCCGGCTTCCGCGAGGTCTGCCAGCGCATCCAATGCCTCGACCGAACCCGAGCCGTCCAACAACGCCCGATGGCCAGGACCCAGACCAGGTTCGGTCAAAGCCGTTATTCCGAGAGCATGCAGATCCGCCTGTCCCGCGCGATAGGCGTCGAGTAGCTGTTCTCTCGGCACCGGTGGAACGACCGCGATCAACAATGAAATTGCTGAGTCGGTGAGAAACCCTTCCGGGTTCCCGTCAGCGTCGCGCTCGATGACACCACCGGCAGGGTCAGGGGTATCGGCGGTAATACCCGCAAGTGAGAGTGCAGTGCTGTTTGCTGTGAGCGAATGACCGCTCCAGTCGAAAAGTACGACGGGTGTGCCGGTGATGCCATTGACAGCGAGAGCATCATCGACATCGGCTGCGGTGAGCTTTCGTCCGATGATGAGCGCATCCCAACCGTGCCCACGGATCCAACCACTTTCGTCGATCCGGTCAGCGGTCAGAAAGCTGCTCAGCTGACCGACATCGGTAAAGATGTCGGTCCCCATTTTGACGTACGTGTGGCTGGTGACCGAATAAGCCGTGAAGTGCAAATGGCCGTCATTTATTCCAGGTATGACAGTGTTGCCGTCCAGTTCGACGATGTGAGTATCCGGCCCAATAAGATCTTCCGTGGCAGTTCCGAGCGCAACGATGTTGCCTTGCCTGATTGCAATTGCGCGAGGTCGGCTCCCTCGCCATTCCTCGGTCGCGTGATCACCAGGTCTCCAATCTGACAGATCGAGCACGGGACCACCCCGTAGCACGGTGTCGGCATAGGCAACTTCGTCAACGAGTGCAGTCATAGCTACATCGTGCGCTAGTCATCACCGGCGTCAAGCGCGAGTTTCACTGATCGAACCCTGTCGAGACGGTTCGTTCACCGAAACGATCAGGTCAGGATTTCGTGCGATCCGTGCAACGTAGCAGCGAGAAGTACCAGTGGATTCGATCGAAAAGCCGCGCGGTCGTGTCGAGTTCGATGGAAGTGGTTGGAGATGTCCGTCACGGACCGCAGTACGGTCTTACGTCGGCTCGACAGGCAACTGCCGAAACTGAGAGGAACGGGAGAGAATATATGTCCAAGGCTTACGTGAATGCGGCTTTATACACGGGGAAGTCGCCGGCGTCCTGGGCTTCGGTCATTGTCGAGAACGAGGGCAAGATATCGGCCGTCGGTGACGTGGCTTCACTCGCCGGAGACATAGCTGAGGCGGATGAAGTCATCGACCTGGGCGGGCACATGGTCATGCCAGGAATTCATGACGCTCATACCCATTTGGTCAGTGGCCTCAATCGCTGGGAAGTGGCACTGCCTCACGGCGCGGGAGAAGCCGAAATCCTGGATGCCCTGCGCAGCTGGGTTGGGCCGAGGCCCGTAGACCATCTCGGTAACCGTTGGCTGATCGGCGGACGCTATTGGCCCGACTCGTTCGGCAGTAAGGGGCCCGACCGGGCATTCCTCGACCGTGAGTTCCCTGATCAACCCGTCCTTCTACACGACAGATCGGCGCACAATGTCTTGGTCAACTCCTGTGCTCTGGAACTTGCAGGAATCGACGATGAAACACCGGATGTCGAGAATGGAAAAGTAATTCGAGATGCCACCGGGAGGGTGACCGGTGAACTCTACGAACAGGCGCGGTGGCCGGTGTTCCGCGCGCTTGGAATACACGCAGACAGTGTCATGGCACAGGCAATTCGCTACGCGCGCGATCTGAATCACAGATACGGTGTCACGTCTGTTCAGGACGCCTCGTCAACGGAGCAGCTGCTCAGGGTGATGGGCCAACTCGACGCTGCCGATGAACTACAGCTACACGTGGCGGCGCATCTGGTATGGCGGGAAGAGTCTTTCGGGATGGCCGGGCTGGATGCCCTGAATCATATGATCGAGCATCACGAGGACTACGCGTCGCACCACGTGGATACACGTTTCGTGAAGTTCTGGCTCGACGGGTCACCGATTCCGCCTTACTGGACCCATTCGTGCATCCATGACGATGGCACCGTCGACGAAGAAAACCTGCTCATACCGCAGGACGAAATGAATTCTGCCATGGTGCGCTTCGATGCTGCGGGTTTGATGGTGAAGGTCCACTGCGGCGGTGAGGGAGCAATCCGGCGAGCCTTGGATGCTGTGGAACACGCCCGTTCCGTCAATGGGCCTCATGGACCCCGGCACGAACTGGCGCACTGCTGTCTGGTCCACAAAGATGACTTCGAGCGTTTCGCGGCATTGCGGGTGGGTGCCGAGATGTCGCCCGCCGTGTGGCATCTCCCAGAACACGGGGTCAGTCACTTGTACGAATTCGACTCCGTGGCACGAGCTGGAGCAGAAATGACGTTCGGAACGGACTGGAGTATCGCCGACTCTCCGAATCTGTTCCCAGCGTTGCAGGGTGCCATCGAACACGGAGACCAATCGATCGACCTCGAGAGGGGGTTGGCGGCAATGACGATAAACGGGGCCCACGCCGTCGGGCAGAGCGACAAGCGCGGCACGATCGAAGTCGGCAAGGATGCTGACTTCATCGTGCTCGACCGGAACTTGTTCGATATCCCGACCGGCTCGATCGGCGAAACGCGGGTGCTTCGTACAGTCTTCGGTGGACGCACCGTGTACGAGGCCGAAATCTAGCTCGACGTCGTTGGCTCCCTTCGGGTTACCGAGTGCTTCGGTGTTCTCACGCAGTGACCGAACCGGGCAGGGACCATAGTGTCCATTGTTGGCTGTGCCGTTGAACTTTGCTGCGGACGAGGCAGAGGATGAGGCCACGGACGCGTAGCTTTCGGTGCCGCCGGATCGCCGGCCGGCAGCACCAGAGCAACAGGGTGTCTACCGCCGCCGTCCTAATATGGGCCAGGTAGAGCAGTGTGCAGTGCCGTCGCGGGCTCGGAAGTTCATGACGTCGGCCCCGAGACGTAATGCCCTCGAGAGCGATGGCTGTCTCGAAATCGATCGACCTGTTCGATGGGTTGCGAGGTCGCCCTCGATCATCCTGCGTTCCGTCCGCAGTAGTCGCATTCTCGGGACCCGACGACGTCTCGAGGTAGATCCGGGTCTCTGTTCCTGGTGGTTTCGGTCAGTGAAACATCGCCGTCTCCCGCTATCGAACACGTGTTGTACTCGGCACACCTCGACCGCAGATTTTTCGCTCAAAGTGGCTCGAAGACCACCGAAAAACGTTACGGCCCTATGGAGGATTCCACATGACCAAACCAGCCCGCTCTGTAGCCGCAATCGCGCCGCTCGTCCTTGCATCAGTGCTGACGTTGAGTGCCTGCGCGTCCGATTCCGGCCCGGAGGGCGACTCGGAATTCACCGTAGGGATCTCGAATCCGCAGGGCGCTCAACCTATCCTGAAGATGACTCAAGACACGTTCACCTCTGCTGCTGCACGCAACGGCATCGCGGTCAAGGCTCTCGATGCGCAGCTGGATCCCGCCAAGCAGGTAACCGACGTAGACCAGCTCGTGGCACAGCAAGTCGATCTGATCGTCGTTTATCCGCTGGACGCCAATTCGCTCAAGCCGGCTCTTCAGAGGGCGAATGCCGCAGGCATCAAAGTTGTCGGTTGGGCCGGTCTGGCGTCACCGGAATCCGATCCTGGAGTGCTTACGTCCAATGTGGACACCGGCGGCAGCTATCGCGGTTCCAAACTGCTGTCGGACTACGTCAAGGATCAACTGGGTGGCAGCGGAAATGTTCTGGGAGTCGGTCTCGGCGTGCCAGTTCCCATCCTCGAGACAATGATGTCCCAGTACGAAAAGAACACGACCGAAGGCAGCGCTATCGACTGGCTCGGACGTGTCGACGACCCCACCGATGATATTGCCGGCGGTCAGAAGGTCGTTGCGACCGCTCTTACCAAGTACCAGAACGACATTCAGGGAATCATGGCATACAACGATGCCGCCGCGATGGGAGCTTCCGTCGCAGTCAAGGCCGCAGGCCTCGAGGATGTTGTCATCGTGGGTCAAAACGGCGACGAGGATGGAATCGAAGCAGTCGAGGACGGCCGTCTCAGCGCGACGGTCGATCTTGTCCCGTGGCGCACCGGGTTGATACTCGAAGCGATCTCCCGCGCCATTCTGAACGGACAGGACGTACCTGCGTTCGTGGAAAGCCCAACCGAGCTCTACACCGCGGGCAACGCCGCTAATCGCGTGCCCTGGGCCGACGCGGCCGCAAAGATCGAGTCCGGCGAAATCACGTGTGCACAGGGCGGCGGTTGCCCAGAAAACGTTGCAAGCCTGGGCAACTGATCTCGAACGCGCACAGAGATGATTTCCGAGGAGGTACGGATGGAACCACCGCTCTTGCAGATGAAGTCTGTTCACAAACGATTCGGTCGAACTCACGCGCTGAAGGGGGTCGACTTCGAGATCCACGCTGGAGAAGCACACGCATTGTTGGGTGAGAACGGGTCCGGTAAGTCGACCTTGATGAAGATTGCCTACGGCGAAGTCACGGCCAGCAGCGGCCAGGTGTTGCTACGGGGAGAGCCCGTGAAGTTCGCCAACCCGCTTCAGGCCTCGCGAGCCGGCATCGCGATGGTCGCGCAGGAGGTGCCCGTCGTAGAAAGTCTGACAGTGGCGGAAAACATTGCTCTGGGGAACTTACCCGGCTCCCGATTCCGCATCGACTGGACCACAGCTCACCGGACCGCAACCGAGGCCTTGGGCGAGCTCGGTTCCGGAATTCGCGCTGACCGAATAGTAGGATCTCTTGGTCCGGGCGATCGTCAGGTCGTCGCCATTGCCAGGGCTGTTGCGTCGAAGGCTTCGGTTGTCATATTCGATGAACCCACGAGTTCGCTGACGGCCGAATTGACGGAATCGCTGTTCGACATCATTCGTAAAATGAAAAGCTTCGGCCTGGCAATTGCATTCATCTCTCAGCGTCTGCAAGATATCGAACCTGTGGCAGACCGCGTGACCGTGCTTCGTGACGGCGCACTGGTGAGGACGATGGACCTGGCCGAGGCCGATGAGGGCACAATAACTCGATTGATGGTCGGTAGGCCCCTCACGGACTACTTCCACCGAGAGATTGCCAAAACTCGGTCCACTTCGGACAAGCCGGCCCTGTCGGTCGGTCACCTGTCCTCTCCTGGCGTCATCGAGGATGTAGGTTTCGACGTCAGGCCCGGGGAAGTCGTGGGACTCGCCGGTCTGGTGGGTTGTGGGCGTGTCGAGGTTGTCCGTTCGATCTTCGGCGCAGATGCCGGTGTAGGCGAAGTGACGGTAGCGGGCAAGCCCTACACCCGTCGGACCCCACGCCGGTCCATTCAACGTGACCTGGCGTTCGTAACCGGCGACCGAAAAGGCGAAGGGCTGGTTCCGGCCGCAAGTGTTTTCCACAACCTGAGTCTCATCGCAAACAACAGGCTGAATCTGCTACCTATCAACAGGAGAAATCAGCGAACAGCCGCCTCCAGTGCCATGCAAGAACTCCAGGTGCGACCGGCTGACATGAGCCTGCCTGCGGGGAGCCTATCGGGCGGGAATCAGCAAAAGGTGGTCATAGGCCGATGGCTGTCGAGTGCTCCACAGGTCTTGCTGATGGACGAGCCCACGAGAGGGGTGGACGTGGGTGCCAAGTCCGAGATATATCGGCTCGTGAGGGAGCTTGCGTCGCAGGGCGTGGCTGTTCTCATAAGTTCTTCCGAAAATAGCGAGCTGCTCGGTGTGTGCGATCGCGTCATGGTGATGTTTCGAGGCCGAATTGTCGCTGACCGCCCATCCGATCAGCTCGACGAATTGACAATTGCTGAACTCGCCGCAGGAGTTATTGATGTCTGAACCAACAGTCGCCCCATCGAAAGATTCTTCCGAAGCGGAGATCGCTGAGTCCGAACGGACAGAGCGTCCGGGAATGTCGACATCCGCGGGTGCTGTGCTGAAGAACTTCCGCGGGTTCGGTGGAGCATTGGCTGCTCTTCTCATCATGGTTCTTTACCTTTCGGTGACGCAGGAGTTCTTCTTCACGAAGGCGAACATCCTGAATGTGCTGTCCGGCAACAGCGCCTTGATGATCACGGCTATCGGTCTTACCTTCGTAGTACTGTCGGCCGGTTTCGATCTTTCCGTTGGAGCAATCTATGCTGCGGCCGGGTACGTTGCATATCGGGCGCTGGAGTCCGGACTCCCAGAAATTGTCGCTCTCTTGTTGGGAGGCTTGACGGGGGTCCTGCTGGGTGGAGCCGTAAACGGAGTGCTTATCGGGCGTATTCGTCTCAACTTCTTCGTCGTCACCCTCGGCACCACATCCCTGTTCACCGGTGCGCTCAACGTCGTGACCAATGGCAAGACCAACACGATTCCCATCGAGGAGGGAAGCCTTCTTTACGCGCTCGGAAATGGCACTGTCATGACCATTCCCGTGCCGGTTGTCTTGAGTCTCACGGTTCTGTTGCTGAGTGGATACTTGCTCCGCTTCACCTCGTTCGGGCGCGCCGTCTATGCAGTGGGCGGGAATCCCGAAGCGGCACGACTGGCCGGCATCAACGTCTCGTGGGTGTACGTGTGTGTGTACGGTCTCGGAGGTCTCTTCGCCTCGGTGGCGGGCATGGTGGATGCAAGTCGACTCGCCTCGGCATCTCCGACCGCTGGTGCGAGTTTGGCTTTGACTGCTGGTGCCGCAGTTCTGCTCGGGGGCACAAGCTTCTACGGCGGTCTGGGAGGAGTTTTCGGGACGGTAGTAGGCGTGCTCCTCATTGCCGTCCTGCAAAACGGACTGGGTTTGATGGGAGTTTCCGCATTTTGGCAGGGCGTTGTCACCGGCACCGTTCTGGTCGTGGCTGTGCTGCTCGACAAACTGCAGTCTCGATCTACCTGAGGACGGCACGCCCATCCGCGGACAGTGAGGACATCCGCGATGGGCGTGCGTAGTCGGCGTGGTGGTGCACTGCATCAGCATCAGGGGTGTCGCTATGCCAGGATCGGGGCACCGATGATGCGTTCGGTTTCGTTCCACACGAACGCTCCGAGATCGGAATTGCGGCTCGAATGAACTGGTTCGGCGATCACCGGTGGGCCGGCAGCATTCCTTTGTGGCCCGATGTAGACCCCAATGAGCGGTAGATCGCGTGCCGCCATGGCCGCGACTGCGGGTGCAGCAGCGGAGTCCTTTCCCTGCACCATCGAGGAGAATGCAGGCCCGAGCACTCGGGCAGCTGCTCGCACGATGCCCGGCCGAGTATGGATCCCCGGCCGATCCGCGGTAAGGGCATCGATTGCCCCGCCTGGATGGACAACCACCGACTCGACCGAGGATTGGCCGCCCCGAAGTCTGCGGGAGAGTTCGAAGCCCAGAATCTCCGTCGCATGTTTGGACATGGCATACGCCACGCGTGGCCGGTAGGAGTCCTGAGACAACCAATTGTTCCGATCGAACGGAATGCGTTGCGTGAGTATGCTTCCCATGCTCACGACCCTGGCGGACGGTGCCCGTTCCAAGGACGGGAGAGCGAGACGGAGCAGTTCGACATGTGCAAGAACATTCGTGCCGACAGTCAGCTCCACCCCGTAAGGGCCTTGCTCGAACGATGTGGGTGCCGCAACCAAGCCTGCGTTCATCACCAGGCCGTCGAGCTCAGGGGTATCGCGCAACTCTGTGCCCGCCCGCCGAACGGATTCGACGTCCGCGAGATCCATCTCGACGACGCGGTGACGGCCGGAGTGGGGCAGGAGGCCGATGGCGTGTCGGCCTCGCTCTCCAGAACGCGCCACGACGATGATCTCGGCACCCAGTTCGGCCAACTGTTCGGCAACGAAATATCCGATGCCCGACGTAGCGCCGGTGACGGCTACCGTGCGCCCGTCGAGTCGATCGATTTCGAGCATGTGGATCTCCTTCAAGTCTTGAATTATCAAACTACTTCAAGACTTGAAATACTGCTAGCCTGCTCACGTGGACATTCTCGATGCGACTCTACGAATGCAGGAACTCGCTCTCCGGATCAACGATGATTTCTTGCCATTTGCCACACGGGAGGGCCTGACGCTCGTGACGGCGCATGCCCTGTGGAAAGTGCACCCGGAGCGAGCCGACCTGACAATGTCCGAAATGGCTGCGCAACTGGGATGCAACGCTTCCAACGCCACGTTCGTCGTCAAGCAGTTGGAGACGCGTGGTTTTGTCGAGAGGAGAGCCGACCCGGCGGACGGCAGACGCACGTTCATCGGGCTGACCGAAGACGGAGCGCGTGCCCGAAAGCGACTCGGCCGAGCGCTGACATCTGTCAGCCCCCTGAAGGCTCTGACCGAGGAGCAACGCGCTTCGTTCGTCAGCATTCTGGATGTCGTGAGCGATTGACGCCGACGCCGTCCATTTACGGGATCGTCGTGACCATGGAGTCAGTTGGTTCCGAGTAGCTCGGCCATTTTTGCGTAGAAGGTCGAGGGATCACCTGCGAGTGAGGATTTCACCATGGCGGTCCATTCGTCCACGATGATCTCGATGGAGCCGTTGATCAGGCCGTCCAGTGCTGCGCGAGGCACGGTGCGGGGGTCGATCTTCGGCCCGTCGTAGCCGGCGGCAATGTCTGTGTCGGCAGCGCCGAGAAGCACGCCCTGAACCAGAGTCCCCTGCGGGGCAAGTTCCAGGCGTACGCCGTTCGTCATGTTCCATTCGGCAGCCTTTGCGGCCGAGTAGGCACCGGATCCCGTTGTGGCGAACCAGGACAGCGCAGAGAGGATGTTGATTATCGAGCCACCACCGTGTGCCGCGAGTACTGGGGCGAAGGCGCGGATGACGTGCAGTGTGCCCCAGTAATGCGTGTCCATCTCTCGTCGAATTTCCGTCAGGTCGCCGGTGACGAGTGTGGCACCGGTCGAAATACCTGCATTGTTGACGAGCAGCGTGATATCCGACGCGAAAGACGCTGCAGCGACGACCGATTCGCTAGCGAGAAGGTCCAGTGCCACCGGCATCACCCGCTTGTCTTCGAAGTCGAGCGTCTCGGGTCTGCGAGCCGACGCGTACACCTTCTGCACGCCACGATCGAGTAGTTCCAGGACGAACTGACGGCCGATGCCGCGGTTGGCTCCAGTGACGAGGGCGACCTGGTTCGAGAAGTCCATGGGGGCCTTGCTTTCTTGTCGGGGTTCGTTCTTCGGTCCTGATCGGCCCGATATCGACAACGCTAGAACTTGACGCTAACGTCAAGGGCAAGTCCGAACCGCAGAATGTCGATCCGAGGGAGATGCGGGATGCGAATAGGCGAGGTCGCGCGCCTGGCGGGAGTGAGCACGCGGGCCCTGCGCTACTACGAAGAGCAGGGCCTACTGACGTCCGAACGTACCGTCAGCGAGCAGCGCATCTACCCCGAGTCTGCGGTCGAGCGCGTCAAGCTGCTCCAGCAATTGTTCTCGGCCGGTCTGTCGAGTCGAAAGATCCTGCAACTGCTGCCCTGTATCGACAGTGGCCAGAGTTCCCCCGAGGCCTTCGAGATCATGAGAGTCGAACGCGACCGCATCACCGCGGCGATGGCCGATTTGGTCGCCACTCGCGACGTCCTCGACCGAATGATCGATATTGCGCACAACCCGACACCTGAGCACTGTCCTGCCCTTCGAGACACCCCCTGGGCTCCGCTCGGGGCAGACGACTCTGTGGTTGCCTCGTAATCGAGATCTACCCGACAGTCGAACGGTACGGCCGGAAGAAGTCGCGTAGTTCCTGCGCGTACAGTTCCGGTTCCACGAACGGTGCGAAGTGTCCACCGCGCGGAAGTTCGCTTACACGAACGACGTTCGCGACGCGGTCCAACCACGCACGGGGCGGATTCGTGAAAAGGTCACCGGAAAAAAATGAGAACCCTGATGGCACCTCGACGCGGCGGGCGTGCTGCTGCGACGGGATCGACGCGTTGGCGTTGTACATACGCATCGACGATCCGATGGTTTCGGTGAGCCAGTAGAGGGTGACGTTGGTGAGAATGTCGTCTTTGCTGAACCTCCGCTCGATGTCCCCGTCGGAGTCGGTCCACGCTCGAAGCTTCTCGACGATCCACGCGGCCAGCCCGGCCGGGGAATCGGTCAACCCGACGGCAGCGGTCTGCGGCTTCGTGCGGTGCATCGCAGCATATGCGCCCTCTGTGCTGCCCCACGCGGCGGACGTGTCGAGGAAGCCCTGCTCCTGCCTTGTCAGTTCGGCGCGGTCGCCGGTGAACACGGGCAGTCCTGCATCCATACGGTGGACGGCCACGACGGACTCCGGGTGGTCCAGTGCCAGGTAACGACTCAGTGAGCTGCCGATGTCACCGCCGGTGGCACCGTAACGGGGATACCCCAGAATATTCATGAGCTCGGCCCAGAGGCCGGCCACTGCAATCGAATTCAGTGGGGGACCCGTGGGTGGATCGGAATATTCGTAGCCCGGCATGTCGGGCACGATGACATCGAAAGCATCCGCGGGGTCGGCTCCGTGTGCAGCCGGATCGGTCAGCAGTGACACCACTTTCGAGTAACGCCAGAACGAGTCCGGCCACCCATGGCTGAGGACCACTGGGAAAACAGGGCCCACAGGTGACACCGCCCGCGCATGCACGAAGTGAATACCCAAGTCGTTGATTTCGATCCGAAAACGAGGATGTCTCGACAGGGCCGACTCCTGCGCCGTCCAGTCGAATTCGTCGATCCAGTAATCGACGAGTTCACGCAGATACGTGACGTCGACGCCGAGTGACCACCCGGCATCGGCGGGACTGTCCGGCCATCGTGTAGCGCGAAGTCGCGTTCTCAGGTCATCCAGCGCTGCAGAAGAAGTCGTCGAAACGAAGGGTTCGGGACGAGGTCTGGAACGCGACATGAAGGGAGTCTAAGTCCGGATTGCGGCGACCGGCAGAATGACTGCTTCGCTTCCGCCAATTGCTACTGGCCGCCCATACGAGCAGGACTACATCTCACGCACTTGCTCCATGCGATACGTATTAATACGGATTTCCGAAGGAACGTCTGCATCCGACGCGATTCGAAGCGGACCCTGAAGTGAGCGAAGAGCAAAGGGGTAAATGGTGTGGTTTCGAAGGAAACAACCGAAATATTTGTCGGACGGCACGGGGGTGTCGATGACTGACGAGGGGAATCCGGCGACGCCGTTTCCCGCCAACTTGGCCCACGCAATCGCCTGGGGAGCGTCGCTGGAGTCGGTGGGGTACGAGTGGCCGCCCGAAGCTGACAGTCCGTCCGATGCCGGCGAGGTCGAAGACACTGCGCCGGAACAGTAAGAGCCCGTACAGCTGTCGATAGGTATGCGGAGCAAGTGATTCTGCGGTCGCACTTCGCTGCAGAATCCAAGAGCAGCTCCGCCGGCCTTGTGCTCCGGCAGCGAGTCGAAGGCCCCGGTGTCGGTGTAGTCGAAACAGCACCGACACCGAGAAAACCTCGTACTACCTCTACGAAGCTGTCGAACGGGATCCGTGCAGATCGATCCGCGTCATGATCCACTTCTCGAAGAATGCGAGAGCATTTTCGCTTTGCGGCAGCAGACGTCCGTATGCGACGGCCCCGGAGGTGAATCCGTGCTGTTGAAGTTCGACTGCGCCGGCATCCTCCTCCATCGTCTTCGTGTAGTAGATGGACACCCATTCCTCCAAGGCGTCTGCTGGCATCGACTCGTCCACATACATATCGGAAATGACGTCGCAGGTCGTGGGGCTCGTGGGCACCACTCGAAGAACGAACATCGCGAAGTCGTCGATTGCGACGAGCGAGTTCGGCGGCAGAAAGAGGAACTGGAAGCCGCCGGGTGAGCGTCCCTCGGGCAAGCTCTCCGATACGAGCTTGGCGGGACCGTACTGGGTATTGGCGTTTGCAAAGACACGGCTGTCGTATTCGCCGTTGCCTACCTGGAACGCTTTGGCAAAGGTCTCCGAATGGATCAGCGGGCAGTGATAGCACTCGAGGGCGTTCTCCACGAACAGTTTCCAGTTGCCGTTGATCGTCGTGGTCGTCTGCTCTCGGTACGTGAAGCGTCGGCCATTGTCGATCATCTGGTCCACGAAATCCCGACAATCCGCGATCAGGTCGACCAACGGCGCAGCGTTCACGTCCAGATTGGCAAAGACCCACGGACCCAGTGTTGTCACCGCTATCGGTAGCAGGCCGTGCTCAGACTTCTTCAACTGCAGCTCGTCACGACAGCGCGGCGCGTTCAGCAGCGAGCCGTCGAGACGGTAACTCCATCCGTGATAGCGACATTGGAGCATCTTGGACGACCCGTCCTCGAGCGCTACGGGGTGCAATCTGTGACGGCAGATGTTGACCATTCCTTTGAGTGCGCCGTCCGTGTCACGAGACACCACAACCGAGGTCCGGCCGAGCGCCGCGACGATATGGTCTCCAGGGTTGTTCAACTTCGCGAGAGGGCCGACGTACTGCCAGGTGTCCGAGAAGGCAGCGCCCATTTCATCTTCCATGAATGCGGGATCGACGTAGGCGGTTCGATGCATCGTATAACCGTCTGTCCGAGAATCGATTTCAGATATTGTCTGTGTATCGGATGTGGCGGTCATTGCAAGTTCTCCTTTGTTCGTGTGGCTTTGCTTTCCGGCGCAACGTTTCTCGGCCGGGTCGAAGTAGGTAGGAGGAATCCGACGGCCAATACCGCCGCGATGACGAGAGGAAGGTAGCTAGCCCAGCTGTCCGGCATTCCGGTTTGTAGATCCCAGTTCTTGAGAAGTAGGACAACGATCCAGGCGAGGCCCAAACCGCTCAGAGTAGGAGCTACCAGGGTCTTGAATCGGCTGTGGCCCCGTTTTTCGGTGCGGAAGAACTTTACGATCGCTGCCGAGGTGAACACCCAGATGACGATGATCCCAAGCGTCCCGATCGCCAGGAGTAGGGAGAAGAGGATGCTGATGGGGTCTTGCTTCGTCAGCCAGGCAACCAGTGTGACGCCGATTCCGATCGCGGATTGGATCAAAGAGGATCGGGTCGGTGACTTCCATTCGGGATGAGTCCTGGACAGCGCCTTCGGAAGCATGTGCTCACGGGCCAGAGAAAATTGGTATCGCGACACAGCGTTGTGTAACCCGAGGCAGGCCGCGAAAGTACTGGTGACGAAGAGTACCTTCATAGCGTCGACGAAGCTGTTTCCGAGGTAGTCCGCGCCAACCGCGAACACCATGTTCGAGGGATCGCTTTGCGCTGCGGACTGAACGTTGTCGACGCCGAAGGCCATCGCGAGTACCCAAGTGGTGACAATGTAGAAGACGCTGATCAGACCTACGCAAAGGTAGGTCGCAATGGGAATCGTTCGCTTGGGGTCCTTTGCTTCCTCGCTGTATATCGCAGTTCCCTCGAAGCCCAGAAAGACGGCAATACAAAACAACAAACCAGCACCGATGTTGCCATCGAGAGCAAGCGATGGATCGAACGGAGCCATCGACAAGCCCTCGGCACCGCCCTGGGTGATGACTGCCGCGTTCAGGACAAGAATGATCAGTATTTCGGCAATGGTAAGAAAGCCGAGTACGCGGGCGCTGACGTTGACGTCTCGGGAACCCAAGAACGCGACTATCAACTGACCGCCGAGCATGTAGTAGACCCAGGAGACATCCGGGCCGCCGAACTCCACCACGAACCGAGCGACGGTGACCGACACCAGTGCCCAGAGTGCGAGAACTACGCCGTAGTAGCTGAGTAGAGCGAGGTAGCCGGCTGCACGTTTGGCGCGGACACCGAAGGCTGCGCCGATGTACTCGTAGAAGCCGCCGGCGCTGACGACATGTTGTGACATCGCCACGAATCCGACAGCGAAGAAGAGCAGCAGGATTCCGGTAATCACGAAAAGGACTGGCACTGCCGCGCCAGGTCCATTTGCGAAGGCAAGTGAAACACCGCCGACAACGGCGGACATCGGTCCTATGCTCGCTATCACGAAGAAGGCAATTCCCATGACGCCGAGGGAGCCGGCTCTCAGGGAATGGGGGGCTGAATCGTTGCTCGAATGTGTCGAGTCGCTCTTGGTCATCGGGACCCCTTCTCGAGGGATGAGTGTGGTGAATGCGTATGGCCGCGTGACGGGCGGCCACGGTGAGTTCGTCCGGAATCGCCGGTGACATCGGGCTGCCGGGATGGGGGCGAATGTGTTCCACACAACAATGCCCCCGGGTGGTCTCCCCGTCGTCAGTAGTTTTACTGATGGTTGTCCACTCGGACCATCGGCGAACCCGTCCGGTGCCACAGCCGCTGCAAAAAAACACCCGTTCGAGGTCATGTGAAATCGGACGTCGGCTACGTAAAGTGTCTGTGGACCACGCGGCCTCGTAGGCCATATTCTTACGGAGGATCACCAATGTCGGCTGTCGTCCTGACGCGCCCACTTCGGTAATCCGGTGAACTGCGTCAGTGACCGGGCTGTCGAGGCTTCGGCAACTCGGGTTGGATGGCGAGGACGATGACGAATCCAGCGTCCTTTCCTCGCTTTTCGACGTCGTTCATCGGCCGTGAACGTGAGGCCGACGAGTTGGTGAACCGGCTCAGTGGCGGTCGTTTCGTAAGCCTGACCGGCCCGGGCGGGGTGGGAAAAACCCGTTTGATCGCGGAGTGTTTGCCGAGCTCGGTAACGCTGTTCGAGCACGGCGTCGTCACGGTCGACGCCGTGGGCATCGTCGCGTCGTCCGATCTGCGTGTGCGAGTTGCGGACGCGGTCGGTGTCCGCGACGCACAGGCGGCGAGTCCGGAGACGTTGACGAACGCGCTCCGCGGGCGTCGAATGCTACTCGTGCTCGACGGATGCGAAAGCTTCGACGACAGTGCCCGGTTGTTGGTCGAGGCGCTGCTCGAGTCGTCCGATACCTTGTCGGTACTGGCGACCACCCGACGTGCACTCCACGTAGACGGGGGCGCAATTCTGCACCTGGCGCCGCTGGCCCTCCCACCGCCCGACTACGAGCTGCCAGAAGCTTTCGGTGGGGTCGAGGACATTGCCCACTACGAAGCAGTGCGGCTGCTTATCGATCGAGCGCGGCTGGTCAAGCCACACTTCGAGTTGACATCGGCCAACGCTCGGTCGGTCGTGGCGCTCTGCCGAAGACTCGATGGACTGCCGTTGGCAATAGAGCTTGCGGCCTCCTGGGTCCGAGCGATGTCGGTCGACCAGATCATTCGACGGATGGAAACGTCTTTCGACTTCCCTCGGGCGGGTACGTCCAACATCGCGCCCAGACATCGCACACTCACGGCCTTGATCGCCGGCACTTTCGGGCTGTGCACGGATCGCGAACAGGCGTTGTGGGCGCGCATGTCCGTATTCTCGGAGTCTTTCGACCTATTCGCCGTCGAAGCTGTCTGCGGTGGCCCCCCATTGGAGAAGACAGATCTACTGGACACCATAGCGTCGCTGGTGGATCAGTCGGTCGTAGTTGTCGACGACACCCCGGGCGACAGCCGATACAGACTGTTGAGACTGACGCGCGAATATGGATCGTCGAAGCTCCTGGACGCTGACGAAACGCATGCGAGACACCGTGACCATTTCGACGAACTGATGGCCGACTACGTCGGCCGTTGGTCGGGTCCTGGTGAACTAGGGCTCTTGAGCAATCTGCGTGCTGACTACGCCAACATAACCGATGCCATCGAACTAGGGCTAGGCCGCGCAGAAACTGCCCAGGCAAGCGCGCGGATGGCGGCAGACCTGTGGGGATTCTGGTTTTCCACCGGCCGACTCACCGAAGGGCGCTCCATATTGGACCACGTCATCGAATCGCCCTTTTTGAGCACGCCATCGATCGAACGTATCCGCGCTTTGTATTCCAATGCGTATCTCAGTCTCCTACAGGACGATGCCGCCTGCGCACGTGAACTGCACAGCGCTGCATCGGCGTTGGATGATGGTCTGGGAAACGATGCACTCAACCGAGGTCTACGGCTGGAACTGGGAATGATGATAGGGCTCGCACTCGAAGAAGACTTGGATCCGACTGGCGATATGGCGGTGGCCATGTCGATTTTCGAGCAGGCCGACGATCCCCGCGCTCCGACAATGTTCATGGACGCGGTCAGTATCTCGGTGCTCTTCGCCGCACTCAGTGGTCGATCGGACTACGCACAGAAGTTGGGTTCCCGCGGACTTGCGGTGAGCAAGAGAAGAAGGGATGTGATCTGGCGGGCCTACATCGAGTATTCCCTGGGGGTGGACGCGTGGGTACAACAGTCTTTTCACGCCGCGCAAAAGCGAGCTCTGTTCGGACTGAGCACATCGCCCGATCAACTATTGGTCACGCACTGTATCGAGTTACTGGCATGGTGCGCATCCAGCCAGGCCAATTTTGCGCTTGCTGCTCGGCTGTTCGGTGCCGCAGATCGACGGTGGGATCAGGTCGGAGGGCAATTTTCGGGTTTCACTGGATTGTCACGAGTCCGAGACGAGTGTCTCACCCTGGTCAGACGCAGCCAGAATAGTGAGGAATTTTCTGCGGAGTACCGAACCGGCCATCGAATGACAGTCGACGATGTTGCGGCAATTGGCACCGAGGCATATTACAAGACCGACGCGATCCATCACCAGGACGAGCCGTCGCCGCTCACGAACCGGGAGGAAGAGGTGGCGAGGCTGATTGCCGAAGGACTCAGCAATCGCGAGATCGCGCGAACTCTGACGATTTCCCCCCGCACTGCAGAGAGCCATGTAGACCATATTCTCACCAAATTGAGTGTGTCGAGCCGTACTCAGATCGCCGCTTGGGTGCTGGGCCGTCGCTCTGCGGAGACCACTCGAAAATTGAGTACGCCCCGCAGTGGGTAGGAGTATCGATAGACGACGTCGAACCTTGCGCCCGTGGCGAAAACGCGAGAGCGGCCGTAGCTCTATCTGAGCTGCTACGAGGGGTGCCGACGAATCGACGCGAACAGAAACGTGTTTCACGGCCGTCCGCTATGCGCGGTGACGCCCAAATGTATATTCCGGCAAGGGTGCGGAAATATTCGGCTATCCGTCGTCATCGAGTCTGTATTGCGTTGGTCAGCAGGTACTTTCGGTATGTCTTCCGCCACCTTCACATGGTTACGGTCAAGCAGGTTTATCGACCGCGTGAGCCCTGCTGTGTTCCCGCAGCGTCCGGACGCGGTGAAAGTTGACCCGTTCGGGTGATGCGGAGTGATGGTCGCCACGCTTAGCGTCATCGACAACGCCGGTCACGGTGCGATCAGAGTGCAGCTGAGTCGAGGAGTTGAAGTGAGTTCCCTTGCTATAAGAAAAATTGTCGCTCATGTCGAGGAAATCCGTTCGGTCGCTGGACGATTTGATAGCGATGGACCGATTCGCAAGGTGGCTGTGTGTGCCGTCGTCAACAATCCGTATGCGGGTCAGGGCTACGTCGAGGACCTGAGCGACATCACCGACGCCTCCGCGGATATCGCGACCCAGATAGGCAAGTACGCAGTCGAGCTGCTCGGCAGCGAACCCCAGAGCTATGGCAAAGCGGGACTGGTCGGTTCCGCCGGCGAACAAGAGCACATCAACGCTGCAGTCACGTCGATATTCGGTAATGCCCTTCGCGATGCGATCGGCGGCGGACAAGCGTGGATCACGTCGGTCACCAAGCCTGCCGGTGTGGACGCGACAATCGATGTCCCGCTGGCTTTCAAGGACGAGATTTGGGTCCGAAGTCACTATGACGCCGTGACCGTGCAGGTTCCGGACGCGCCTCACGCAGACGAGCTCGTGATCATCGCGGCCGTCGCGAACCGCGGTCGGATCAATGCCCGCGTCGGCGGAATGACTCGCGCCGAGGCACTGAACAAGCAGGAGGCGTGATGACTGACCTCGCTATCGTCAACATCGGAACGGTCATTTCCGGAGACTTCGAGAACCCGCTGGTGGCCGGAGCGGACACCATCCTTGCTTCGGATGGAGTGATCACCGCGGTCGGCCGTCGTCAGGATTTGGAAGCGGAGGTGAATGCGGCCGCCGTCACCGTGGACGCAGTGGGAACCACTGTGGCCCCAGGCCTTATCGATTCTCACTGCCACGTCGTCCTCGGGGATTACACGCCCCGGCAGAAAACGGTGGACTTTCTGGCGAGCTATGTCCACGGGGGTATCACCAGCGTCGTCTCGCCCGGTGAAATCCACGCCCAGGGCCGACCGCACGACGCCGTCGGAGTGAAAGCTCTTGCTATCGCAGCAATGTCGTGCTTCCGGAACTTCCACCCCGGCGGAATGACGGTTCACGCCGGTGCCGTCGTACTCGAACCCTCGTTGACGAAACAGGATTTTGCCGACCTGCAGTCGGCCGGAGTGCGGCTGGCCAAGTTCGGGTTCGGACTGTACGAAGACCCGGCTGACGGTTACGACCAGGTGCGTTGGGCCAAGGAACACGGCATCAAGGTCATGTGCCACTCCGGTGGAGCGAGCATTCCCGGGAGCAAGCCGATCACCCCTGATCACCTGCTCTACCTGGCACCGCACGTCTGCGGGCACATCAACGGTGGACCCACGTCGCTCGACGCCGCTGGTGTCGACAAGATCATCGACGAGACCGAAATGGCGTTGCAGTTGGTGCAGGCCGGAAACCTGCAATCGTCACTCCGAATTCTCCACAAGGCGCACAGGGACGGAAAGTTCGGTCGCATCGTCATCGGCTCCGATACCCCGACGGGTACGGGCGTCATGCCTCTCGGTGTGATCAAGACCGTTGCCGAATTGTCTTCCTTCTCCGGGATCGATCCGGCGATGATCTGGGCGGCTGCTACGGGTAACAACGCTCGAACTTGGGATCTATCAGCAGGATTCGTTCGAGTCGGTGCAGCCGCTGATCTCGTGGTCATCGACGCGCCATGGGGATCTACCCGAGACGACGCACTGGGCGCGCTGAGCATCGGCGACATTCCCGGTATCACCGCGGTCATCACCGGTGGAGTGATCCGCAACCTGACCAGTCGTAACACCCCGCGCGCCGCACGGTTGCCGGTGATCAGCCCGGACATGCCGCACCTCGCGTCTGCCGGACACTGAAGCACTCGCACCCATCTACTCCAGAAAGGAACAGTGACATGGGCTTTCGAGTACAGCTCGACGTCGCTGATTGCCGGTTCGACAGCGACCTTCGGGCGGTGGCACACGCTTCGTGGATCTTCGACCGACTCAGCCACGGTGCCGACATCGACGACGTGTCATCGTGAAGCGCGTCGCGATCGTCGGTGCGTCGTTGGCCGGAGTCAACGCCATCGAAGCTCTTCGAGACCTCGATTACCGTGGAGAAATTCACCTGATCGGTGCGGAGCCCGACTTGCCGTACACACGTCCTCCGTTGTCCAAGGAAGCCTTGGCAGATGGCGAATTCGCATCGGACAGTCTTGCGCTGCGTGAACCGGGTTGGTACGCCGAGAAGGGCGTCGACCTTCACCTGGGTTCCCGAGTGACCTCGCTCGACACGAGCGAACGCGTGGTGCACGACGAGCATGGGGTGTCGCACTCCTACGACGGCCTCGTCATCGCAACCGGGAGCGGTGCACGGCAATTGCCGGCCTCCATGATCGCTCCAGCGGCACGTGACGACGTATTCACCTTGCGTACCCTCGCCGACGCTCGACGCATCACCGAGCGGCTCGATCGCGGCCGCAAATTGATCGTGATCGGCGGCGGTTTCGTGGGGATGGAGGTCGCGGCGACCGCAGCCAAGCTCGGCGTGGTCGTCACCGTGGTCGACGTCGCGGCGATGCCGATGAGCAGAGTCTTCGGTCCCACCATCGGCAAGTGGTTCAACGCCATGCACCGTCGCAACGGTGTCGACGTCCGATGCTCGACCAGCGTGGAACGAATCGAGAAGTCCGGAAGCGACGTCGTAGTAGTCCTGGTCGGAGGCGAACGGCTCGTCACCGACACTGTGCTCGTCGGCATCGGTGGCGTACCGACGGTCGATTGGCTGGCCGGTTCGGGTGTGGCCGTCGGCAACGGAGTGGAGTGCACTCCCGATCTAGGCACGTCGGTTCCCGACGTCGTCGCGGCCGGTGACGTCGCATCATGGCACAACGGCACCTTCGGCGAGGTCATGCGAGTCGAGCACTGGACCAATGCCGTCGAGCAGGGCCGACACGCCGCCGGCCGACTCCTCGGGGATGCCCCTAATTTCACGTCGGTGCCGTACTTCTGGACCGACCAATTCGATGCAAAGCTGCGTTTCTGCGGTCGAGCCAGCGCAGACGACGACATCTTCATCGAGTCCCAGAACGACAAGTCGCTGGTTGCGCTGTTCGGTCGAGCCGGAGTTCTCAGGGGAGTGGTGTGCATCAACGCTCCCCGAAAGCTCGCTCAGTACCGAACTGCGATAGGCGATTCCGAGATCTGGAACGACGTCGCGCGCAGCGCCTAGCCTTTCCATTTTCCTGTCAGTACAACTACGAAAGAACGGAAATTGCACATGAGCAATGTCAGTACCCCGACGAATGCCGATGCTCTCACGGTCATCGAACTCTTCCCGCAGGACGAGGACTGGTCCCTGCAGACGATGCGTCTGCTCGCCCAGGTTGCCGTCGGCGGGGCGGATCTCTTCGAGTGTGCGCGCACAGCAGCTCGAATCGGAAAGACCACCCAGGACAACGAGATCTGGCAACGTGAATGGAACCGGACGGCCGAAGAGGTTGCAGCGCAGGGTCGGGAAGCCCTCGAGGCCGGCGACAAGGTCACCGCTCGACGTGCGCTGTTCAGGTCGTGCAGCTACTACCGGCATTCGGAGTTCTTTTTGAGTTCCGACGATCCGCGACGCGATGCGGCGTACCGTGCGGGTACCAGCAACTGGGCACAGGCTGCCGAGCTCTCCGACGGACTCATCGAGCGCATCAGCGTTCCGTTCGAGGGCACCACGATGGACGGCTACTTCATTCGGCCGGACAACAGTGGCAAGGCCCGCGCCACAGTGCTTTTTCTGGGCGGTGCCGATTCATGGGCCGAGGAGCTGTACTTCCTCGGCGGCACCGAATTCCCGGCGCGGGACATGAACGTGGTCGTGATCGACACCCCCGGACGCGGCAGCTCGCTTCGATTCAAGAAGCTCTACAGCCGCCCGGACTACGAAGTTCCCGTCTCTGCGATCTTCGACGTACTCGAGAAGCGCGATGATGTCGACGCGGATCGTTTCGGTTTGGCCGGCGTCAGCTTCGGTGGTTACTACGCACCCAGGGCTGCCGCGTTCGAGCCCCGGGTCAAGGCGGTCGCTGCATGGTGTGGAACCTGGAGCATCCTCACCGACTTCTACGAGTGGTACCCGCCGCTCCAGGAGCAGCTGCAGTGGCTGTCGGGCTCGAAGGACGACACCGAGGCCCGAGAAAAGCTGGCCCAGTTCACCTTCGACGGAATTGCCGAGAAGCTTCAGATCCCTGTCTACGTCATGCACGGCACAGACGACATCATCATGGACATCAAGGGTGCTCACCGTTTCGTGGACGCTCTCACGAGCAACGACGTCACCTTCGATGTCTACGACGCTGCTGGGTCGCTCCACTGCAGCTACGACTACCTTTCGGTCGCAGCGGCGCGCTTGACGGACTGGTTCGTACACAAGCTCGGCGTCTAGTCGGAAACCACCCGGGTGGGTGACGGACACCGACTTCTCGCCGATCTACGGTGGAGTCAGTCGGAACGGCTTTCATCGAAGGCGTCACCTGTTCTCGTAAAACAAACCGACGAGGAGACTCATGTACGGCGTTCACAAATTGCTTTGGGATATTCGCCGAGACGGTGCCATCAAGAGCCTTTACACCGAAACTCCGGAGGTTGCTCTGGACAGTTACGGAATCGAAGGATCCTTTCGCACATTGATGGCGGATTTCGATATCAAAGGCCTCTACGAGGCGGGTGTAAATCCTTACCTGCTGTACTTCTGTGCCATTCAGCTCGAGGTCGACAGGGCCGACTATTACGCGAGGATACGAGGGGAGACGACACCATGACCAACGGCCGAATAGTCGGGGCGTTCACGGCTTCGCATTCACCCGGCATCACCGGCTGGCCGGAGCGTGCGGATCCAGAGAAGCGTCGTGCCGTCGAGAGTGGTTACGACGAAGCGCGGCAGCGAATTGCGGCGCTGCGGCCCGATGCCGTCATCGCAGTCTCCGTAGAGCACTTCACCAATTTCAATCTCGGTAATCTGCCGGCGTTTGCGGTCGCCACCGGTGACTCGTATCTGGGCCCGGTGACCGCCGAGATGGCGAAATTCGTACAGGTCGAACAGCACCAGTACCCGGGGGCCGCCGACCTCGGCAGGCACATCTACGATTTCGCGCTGCAGTCCGAATTCGATCCGTCACTGGTCGAAGGCGGAATGACGTTCGACGAGAACTTCTGTGTTCCGCTGAAGCATCTCGATCCGAGCAGCGAGTTTCCACTCGTTCCGATCATCGTCAACGGGGTCAACCCACCGTGGCCTTCGCCGAAGCGTTGCTATGACTTCGGCAAGATGCTGGCACGAGCGGTGGCTGCGCAGCAGCAGTACGAGCGAGTTGTCGTGATCGGCACCGGAGGGTTGTCCCATTGGGTCGGCCTGCCGGAGTCGGGCACCGTCAACGAAACGTTCGATCGGGATTTCCTACAGCGATTCGACAATGGCGATCCGGAACGCTTGACCGCGTACACCCAGGACGACATCGATGCAGCAGGAAACGGTGCCCACGAAATCCGTACGTGGCTCGTGGCAGCCGGTGCAGTCGAGGTCGGGTTCGACATCTTGGCCTACGAGCCGGTACCCGAGTGGCTCACCGGTACAGCTGTTGCCGCAGCGCGCATGTGAACCATTTCCATCAGTTTCAACCAACTCAACCAAGCAGGAGTAGATCAACATGAGCAAGTTGCCCAAGGTCAGCGGTAAGGATATGCGCGGCGTCATGGCGTATCCCCCCACCCCGGCGTTGCCCGGTGCCGAACGAGTCGACGCGACGAACACAGTCGATCTCGTGGAAACCGAGCGCATGATTCGCTCTTTGATCAGCGACGGCGTCGACGCCATCGCGCTGAACGGAACACTCGGCGAAATGGCCACTCTCACCATCGAGGAGTGGAAGGCATTCGCAACCTGCGCTGCCGAGACCGCACAGTCGATCGACCCGGATTTCCCGCTGTTCATCGGTGCAACCACCCTGAACACCCGCGACACGATCTCGCGTATGCGGTTTCTCGCGGACCTGGGCGTCACGGGCACGCTGCTGGGCCGCCCGATGTGGGGCGAGATGGTGGTATCGGTGATGGACAAGTTCTACCGCGACGTCGCCAACGCAGTTCCCGAGATGGCAATCGTGGTGTACGACAACACGGCAGCGTTCCGCGGCATCATTCCCCGCAGCGTGTACAAGACGCTGATCGAGCTGCCGCAGGTCGTGGCCGTGAAGTACGCCGGCGGTGCGTCGGTGGGCTTCCGCTACCACAACGACATGGCCCACACCGGAACCAGCTTCCCCCTCATGTCCATCGAGACGGACTGGTTCCCGGCATGGGAGATGTACGGCGAAGAGCTCGTCGGAATGGCGTGGTCCTCCACCACAGCCATGGGCCCCGGTCCAGTTCTGGAACTGCGCGATGCGCTCCAGCAGGGACGCTACGACGATGCCAAGTGGCTGACCGAGCGCCTGCGTTGGGCACACGAGCCCTTCCTCGTCGGGCAGGACTTCATGGAGTTCGCCAAGTACAACATCCCGCTCGAGAAGATGCGCGTCAACGAAGCCGGCTACATCAACGTCGGTAAGAGCCGCGTGCCGTACACCGAGGATCTCGTTCCCGAGGTGCACGCGCAGACCACGTCGGATCACGTGAAGCGCTACATGCAGATCCGCACCGAAATCGAAGCTCGTTTCGGCGTTCGCGCATCCAAACTGGCCGACAAGGTCTGAATCGATGACGACTGCTGAACCCTCTGATCTCGCGGATTGGGTACAGCGGACCAGGCAGGGAATCGCCGAAGGGCGATTCCCTGCCAGGGCCTTCAACGACCGGTCCGTCTATGACCTCGAGCAGAAGCGCCTCTTCTCGCGTGCCTGGTGCTTCTTGGCTCATGAATCCGAAATCCCCTCTGCGGGTGACTATGTCACTCGATTCATCGGAAACAACAGCATCATCGTCGCGCGGGGCGAAGATGGAACCATCCACGCCAACTTGAACATGTGCCGTCATCGCGGCAACGTCATGTGCAAGTCGGAGATGGGAAACTCTTCTCACTTCCGATGCTCGTTTCATGGATGGACGTACAAGAACACCGGCCAATTGATCGGTGTTCCGTACATGAAAGAGGGCTACGAAGGCCGTCTCAAGCGTAAGGACTGGGCCATGGTCCCGGTTCGCATAGACACTTACGAAGGTCTGATCTTCGGCACGCTCGATCCTGAATCGGAGTCCCTGGGCGACTATCTCGGCGATTTTCGTTTCTACCTGGACCTGTACCTCAAGCACGGGGAACAGGGCTGCGAAGTTCACGGTCCGCCCGACCATTGGTTGGCGAACACGGACTGGAAAATCTGTGCCGAGAATTTTGCAGGCGACGGCTATCACACTCCGGTTGCGCATCAGTGGGGCTTCCACCTCGGATACTTCCCGTCGTCCGGGTCGACACACAGCCAAGGTTGGGCTGCGAGTGTTCCGGGACGTGGACACGGGGTCGGCTTGGGGCACAGCCCCAACTTCCCGCCGTTCGGTGGGTTTCCGACGGAACTCGCGGAGGAGATGAAGTCGGTTTTCAGCGAAGAACAGACCGAGGTGTTCTCGAAGGTACGTACCGCCGTCGGAACGGTGTTCCCGAATCTGTCGTTCTTGATGCAGCCCTTCAGTTTGGTACCGGGTGAGCCGGGTGTGCGCTTCGTGACGATGCGTTTGTACCACCCGGTCGGACCAGGACAGATGGAAATGTACTCGTGGTGCCTCGTCCCGAAAGGCGCATCCAAGGAGTACAAGGACGCCGCATACCGGGCTTACACACTGGCTTTCGGTCAAGCAGGCACCTTCGAGCAGGACGATTTCGAGAATTGGGCCAAGGTGACCAGGTCTGCAGCGTCGACCATGGTTGTAGACGTCGACTTCCCGTACTCCATGGGCATGGACAGCGATCCGGATCCGGATTTCGCCGGCCCCGGCCACGTGGTGACCCCGTACGTGAACGACACGAATTTCCGTAATCTGTGGTCCCGGTGGGGCGATTACCTGGCAGACGAGGTGTGAGAACCATGCCTACGACAAAATCGGTATCGCGCGATATTCAATGGGATATTCAGGAGTTCCTGTACCGCGAAGCTTCAGCGCTCGACGAGCGCCGCTTCCGGGACTGGTTGGGTTATCTCAGTGATGATATTCGGTACGAGGTGCCGGTCAGAGTGACACGGGAAGCTCTGGCAGAGTGGGAGCTATCTCCGACGTCGAGAATATTCGACGACGACAGGGAGACGTTGGAAGTGCGAGTCCGACGACTCGAAACGGACTTCGCCTGGGCTGAGCAACCTCCGTCACGAACCCGCCACTACGTCACCAATATCCTTGTCGACCACACCGAGGTGCCGGACGAGTATCTGGTTTCGTCCAATTGCTTCATCTACCGCAGCCGCGGAGACGATCCGAATCCGAGCCTCTACTCGATGTTCCGGAAGGACACGGTTCGCCGCACCGAGGACGGTTGGCGTCTGGCACGCCGGTGGGCAGCGTTCGATCAGGCACTGATCAACGCACACAATCTCTCGATTTTCATCTGAAGCGGAGGGTTTCACGTGAACGACGACGCAGCCGAGCCGGTGTTCGAGAACCCCGAAATCGGGGAAGTATCGGACTATCCGATCGATGGCGGAAACGACGGGCCGATTGTCATCGCGAATGAGTTCGCTGACGTCGTCATCCGCAAGATATCGACGAGAAACGGCGTGCGATTGGATATTTGGTCACCGCGTCGTGGGTCCAGAGTGATGCTCGACGCTGTGGCACTGGACTGCCTGAGCTTCCAGGAGCCCGAGCTCATCACCGAACTACTCTCACGGAGGCCTGCGCCATGACCAGCGACACCCGTCTCGAGGGACTCAATGTTCTCGTTCTCGGAGGTGGCTCCGGCATCGGGCGAGGTGCCGCGTTGGCGTACCGAGAGTCGGGTGCTCGGGTCGTCGTCGTAGAACGATCCGCGGACAATGCGGCGTCATTGGCCGCCGAGCCCGGTATCGAGGTCATGGTCGGTGATGCCACCGACTCGGCGGTGATCTCCGAATCCATACACAGGGCGACAGCCGAAGGCGCAGCGCTCTCGAATGTGACGTGCTGCGTAGGAGTCTTCGACCATTACGCGTCGTTACGCACGTTGGACGAGAGCGACTTCGCTGCCGCAGCTCAGGAAATGTGGCGCTTGAACGTTCTCAGCGCGTTGTCGGCGGCGAGGTCGGCATGGCCGGCGTTACGGGATGCGCGTGGATCGCTGACTTTCACACTGTCCGAGTCGGCCTTCCACCCAGTCGGAGGCGGAGTGCTCTACGGAAGCTCGAAGTGGGCGCTGCGGGGCGTGATAGCTCACCTCTCTGCCGACTTCGCCCCCGAGGTGAGGGTCAACGGTGTTGCACCGGGAGGAACGTCGGGAACGTCGTTTTCCGGCCTGGCTGCGTTGTCTCAGGACACGTTGTCGGTCGCAGCCTCGGCAGGGCGTGACGAGCGAATTGCCAAGGGCACCTTGCTGAAGTCGACCCCCACGCCCCAGGACCACGGTAGCGCCTACGTCTACCTTGCCGACCCCATCGGTGCTCGGATCATCACCGGCACCGTCATAAATTCGGATGGTGGGCGCGCTCGCTGAAAAGCCGCGCTCACCATCCGCTCCATCCTTCAGCTCACTGTGGCTTCGGACGCTTGCCGATCCGCAGCCCAGATCAACTGGACAAGTTCCGCTCGTGAGCTGACACCCGCCTTCGCGTACACGCGCTTGAGGTGTTGTTTGACGGTGTTCTCGCTGATGAACGCTTTGTCCGCGATGTGGCGTGTCGAGAGCCCCTGACTGGCGAACTCGGCGATCTGTTGCTCACGGCGGGTGAGAACCGACCACACCGGCAGCTCCCTGGTAGCTCTGGAACGGGCGTGCAACGTTGTCAGGACTGCGTTCGTTCGTTCGGGCAGGCGCACCGAACGTGCAACGAACGACTTGCCGGCCGACTGGATGTCCTGGACGACAACGCGTTTCCTCTCGCTGGTGATCGACTCACATGCCTGACGGACGGCTTCTGTGACGCCGGCATCGATGGAATCAGTTCCGCCCGTAACTGTTACGGCGGTTTCGAGGTCGTTGTCGGCTGTCCGGTTGCTGTACTGCACGCGACCGTCGGTGTCGGTCAGCACCACACTGTCCGAGATACGATCCATGGCCGACTCGAACATGGCCGCCCGCTGTGCGAGCAGCGCAATGTGGTGTGCGCGTCGGAGCGCGAGTGCGAGGTGTTCCGCGATGAGCGAGGCAACCTCGAGATCGGACGCCTCGAAAGGGCGTAGGTTATCGGATCTCGCGAAATTTATCGTGCCGGTGACTGCGCCGGCGATCACTAAGGGCGCCTCGAGGGAGTGCTCGAACCCGCTGGCCTCGAGAACGGTATGCGCGCCTGATTCGCGCCACCGCGACGCGCAGATCTGCGAAGAATCGAACGGTCGGCGATGCTCGAGGACGTGAGCGAGAACCGGATCGTCGCGACGCCCTCTGTGCTCGTATTCGTGCAGCATGCTGTCGTCCACTGCCGCGTGTACGTCGAGAACGCGGCCGGACCCGGCCTGCAGTTGATAGAGCCCGATCCCGTCGGCGTCGATGATGTCGTGCACTGCCGTGAGGAATACCGAGGCGACATCGGAAAGTGACGTGGCCGACTGCATTGCGAGCGCGAAACGATGCGTTCGTAGAGCCGGGTGGTTGTGATCGTCGTCCATCTCGGTGTCCTGTCGCTGATGATGTACACCGATGGATGAGCCGACTACTTTCCCTGCTCGATCCAGTGGTGCGGTGATCGTTCGGCTACCGACAATGACATGGATCACAGCCGCCCTGCATCCGTAAATTTACCCAACCTGCTGGGAGCGATACCGAGACGGCGATGTCCGCCATGGATGGAGAGCGCTCGACCCCGAGCGGCTGCGCTCGGGTCGGATCACGCGTCGGGGACTGTTCCCACCTCAGAATCGTCCGCCGCTCATGCGAGGCGAGACTCTCCTGTCGGTGGACCGGGCGTCCATTCGACCGGCCGCCAGTACCGCATCGTCGAACTGTGCTTTCGAGACTCCGAAGCGGACGAAGATTTCCTCCTCGGGTACTCCGCCGAACGGTTGCCAGTTGTGGGCCAACTCGAGGTACTCATCGACTCTGGCTGTCGGAGACTCGGCGTCGAACGACGCGTGGGAAGTCCTCTTTCGTTCGGGTGCCCGCGTATCTCGGCTGTGCGAATTCAACACGTTTTCCTCTTTCGCGCGAATTGTTCGTCGATCTCGAACCTATGGACGCACCCGATGCGTGCGCCATCCCTGATCGGGTGGTTTCGGGGAAGGTCTCACGACCTCTGCTCGGTCACGCCGGCACTGTCCGAGGGGATCGCGGCCGGTGAGCCTGCGAGACGAGGCGGCGAGTGTCGTCTGACCACGAGAAGGAGTACGCCCGCAGCCAACCCGGCCACGGCGAGCAGGACGAACAATGCGCCACTACTGATTGCAAGGAGCGCCGCTCCAGCGAAGGACGCAGTGATGGCACCGAATCGTCCGACCGAAGCACTCATTCCGACGCCCGTCGACCTCACATTTGCCGGATATACGAATGCTGCCAATGTGTACAAGGTGCTTTGAAGTCCAGCGAAGAAGGCACCGAGAAGCAGTAGTTGCACTATCAGCGCAACCGACGACGTTTCTGGGTCGGGTCGTTGAACCGCAAGCCACAGTGCTGTGATGCCGGCTCCATAGGCGAGGACCGTCAATACCTTGCGCGATCCGAAACGTGTGATGGCGGCAGCTGCCGCGATGGTCATGACGATGCCGCCGAAGTTGTAGATGGAAATGGAGCGACTGGCAAATGCTGCGTCGAAACCGGCGTCTGCGAAGAGGGCTGGCCCCCAACTGAAGAAGGAGTAGACGCCGAGCATGCTGAGAAAGAAGACAGCCCACAGTGCAATCGAATCTCGTCTGACAGCGGGCTGGAGAAGCGCTGCGAACGACGCTCGTGCGATTGTGGAGTTCTCGCGCGCGTGCACCCGAGTGTTGTCGGTGAGGTGGTAGCCGACTTCCGCCAAACGAGCGCGGACCTGAGCCATGTCAGACCTCCGGCCGCGGTCAGCGAGAAAGAAGACCGATTCTCGCATGAACATGCCCACGACGACGGTGAACAGAAGTGGGACCGCACCGCCGACCAGGAAGAGGAAGCGCCACCCTTGAGTCGGTAGGATTTCTGCGGCGACAAGCCCTCCTGCCAGGCCACCGATGGGCACGCAGACCATGCTCGCAGCGACGGCGAGGCTTCGAGATTTCAGCGGTGACGTCTCGGCAACCAAAGCGGTGACCAATGGAAAAACCATACCGACACCCAGCCCGGAGATGGCGCGGAGCACGCCGATCGTCATCAAGTTCTGAGCTGTTGCCAGTAAGCACGTTGTGCCGGCAAAGATTACGATCGCCAGCATGGTGCACGGCTTTCTGCCGATGCGATCACCCAGCCACCCTCCGAGGCCTGCACCGATTGCCAGTCCCAGAAAACCGACCGCGAAAATCCACGAGAACGAACCGCGCGAGACATTCAGTTCTTCGGATATCTGTGGCAGAGACAACGCCAGTAGTTGATTGTCGAAGCCGTCGAGCACCACCACCACAGCTGCCAACACGATCGTCCACAAATTTCTGCGCGACAACGGCGCTCGGTCCACTGCGGACGTGAGATCGAAGTTCTCCGAGGCAACAGTCCCTGGGGGATCCGATTTCTTCATGATTTCTCCTGTGTCGTCGAGGGTGTGATTCGAGCGCTCCGAGGGATTCGCACCGTGTCGCTGGAAATAGAAGCGCGGTTCACAGGCCGGCCCAGTCGAGCGTTGGGGTAGTCAACCAAGACATTTGCACCATGGCACCGAAACGACGTCACCCGAATGGGTGGATTTTTCATACCTCGAAGTGAGTACCAAAACGAGCGGTCGGAATTCTTCAGGCAGTGGCCACCCGCGATTCGATTCCGCCGAGTGGGAGCGCCGTCGCGAAGCTACCCGATCGGGTGTTGTCCTACGCGGATCTGCACTGCGAAAGTAATGGAACCCGTTCTGCTGATCGACTGGGCAATGTCGTGCGAAAACATGGTTCGTGTTGTCCAATGAGGGCCAAAATGGAATCAGTCGGTATCTGCCTGCCGACCGAAATGCAAGGTACAGAGGCACCCACATGACCGACAGCACGCATTCACGAATGCCGCGGCATTCGACAACCTTCGTCGGCCGAACGAGTGAGCAGAACGCCTTGGAGGCAGCCCTGGCCACGAATCGGCTGACCTTCGTGATCGGGCCCGGAGGGGTGGGGAAGACCCGGCTGGTCACCTCGGTGCTGGCGAAGGGTTACGACAATACCGACACAGCGGCCGGTTCGACGTATTTCGCCGACCTTCGGCAGGTCACCGGTGTAGGCGAGTTCTGCGCTCGGATTGCCGAAGCGCTGGGGATGCGGGACGGTTCGGCCGCGGATTCAGTGTCCGTCATCGACTTCGCACGGGAGCTGAAAGGGTTGCTGCTGTTGGACAGTTGCGAGGGTATCGATCGGGAGTCCCAGCAATGTTTGCAGGAATTAGTCTGGGCTGCAACAGGACTCACGTTGGTGGCAACCAGTCGGAGGGTGCTGCGAGTCGACGGCGCGGAGTTGATGACGCTCAGTCCGCTCCCTGTGCCGTCTGCGGAGGGCGATGTCACCGCTGCGCAGGTCGACAACTTCGATGCCGCCAAGCTGTTCGCCGACCGAGCCCGCTTACTGAGTCCAACTTTCGAGATCGCCGATTCGAACGCGGCGGCACTGGCACGTCTTCTTCATGGTCTCGACGGCCTCCCGCTTGCCATCGAACTCGCGGCCGGTTGGGTACGTGCGCTGTCGTTGCAACAGATCATCGACAGAATGAATGCTCGCCCGGACTTTCCACGCGGAGACAGCACGAGCCTCCACCCGAGGCACAGGACGCTGCAAACGCTGACCGAAGGTAGCTTCCAACTGTCGACGGAAGCGGAGCAGCTGCTGTGGTGCCGACTTACCGTATTTGCCGGCACATTCGATCTCTCTGCCGTCGAAGCGGTGTGCAGCAGCGCGCCTTTGCGGGAAGCCGACCTTCTCGATCACATGGCATCGCTGGTGGATCAGTCGATAGTGATCGTCGACAATCAGGGAGCACACGCACGATATCGATTGCCGCGTCTGATCCGCGATTACGGTAACCAGCATCTGGACGAACGCGATGACCGCGATCAACTCGTCAGGCGGCATTTCGATCACTACGAGAACCGCGTCCAGCTCGCCGCTCACAGTTTCAGGGACTCCGGGCCAGAAGAGGGCACCGCGCAGTTGCTGATCGACTATGCCAACATCGCGGTCGCGATCGACTACGGCCTCACCGATTCCACCCTCCACGGCGTCAGCGCTCGGATGGCAACCGACCTGTGGCATTTTTGGTTCGCGACAGGTCAACTGACTCGAGGTCTCGAAGTGCTCGAACGCGTACTTGCGGCGACTTCAGGGCCGTCGGCCTACCGTGAGCTCGCCTATTGCGTTGCCGCTTATCTTTATCTGCTCCAGGACAATCTGCGGTACGCGGAGAGGCTCGTCGAACATGCCGCTGAGATACAGGCAGTCAGTCGGGATCCCCTCAACCGGGCTTTTGCTATGCAGCTCGCGGGCATGATCGCAATGGGTTACGGCCGCACTGTCGAGGCTTCGCCCCTCGTCGACGCGTCCGCGGAGCTGTATCGATCTCTCGAAGGTTCTTTTGCGAGAGAGCTGTATCTCGACACGACCGGCGTCGCAGTCATGTGCGCAGTATTCAACGGTGACACAGACCGCGCGACCGTCCTTGCCGAACACGGGCTGGCCATGTGCGAGGAATCGAAGGACTACTTCTGGCGTGGGTACATCGAGCTCGTTCTCGGGATAGCTAGTTGGGTGTCCGGGGACCACGAGGGCGCGCGGGGTGCCGCGATCCGCGCCATGGGGTACACAGCAGATCAGCTGCTGACAACCCACTGTGTGGAGCTGCTGGCGTGGTGCGCGCAGTCCGCGCGGACGTATATCCGTGCTGCCCGGCTGTTCGGCGGTGCCGATCGGATGTGGCAGTTCCTGGGCGGCAGCTTTTCCGGCTTTCGCATGGTCGTCGCGTACCGCGACGACAGCATCCGAGCTACTCGTGAACACGCGGGAGAACGACCGTTCCACGCCGCATACGAACTCGGTCGACACATGACACTGGCAGAGCTGGTCGCGTACGCAATCGAGACAGAGATGGAACCGGACGACAGCGGTTTGACGGTGTTGACTCGTCGCGAGCTCGAGGTAGCGAGGCTGGTTGCGGACGGACTCAGCAACCGAGACATCGCAGCCGACCTGACAATTTCCCAACGGACCGTCGAAACGCATGTCGAACACATCTTGTCGAAACTGGGATTGGAGAATCGCACCCGAGTGGCAGCGTGGATTCACGCCCGCACGCCGGCTACCGGTTGAGTCTCGCCCAGCAGCGACGGCCACATACTGAACTCGAAGTTACGTAGCAAAGTCCGTAGTCCTACGGACGCCCGAGGGATGTGATCCATGTCATTCTCGCCTGACGTCATGATCTGGATCTCATTTGGTCCCCGGAGCGAGCGAAGGCATACATGGACATCACGCAATTGGCCAAGCAGTACATCGGTGGAATATGGCGCGACGGTGCGGGAGACAAAGTTCTCGTCGACGCGAACCCTTACAACAAAGAAGCTTTGGCGGAGTTCCCGGTCGCGGATCGCGCTGACGTCGACGAGGCTTACAAGTCCGCCGCGCAGGTCCAGGTGGAATGGAACAAAGTCAACGCCTACGCGAAGCGGACAGTCTTCGAGAATGCCGCGCGAATCGTTGGAGAACGCGCTCAGGAGATCACCGAGCTGCTTGCTTCCGAGGTCGGAGGAACAGCCGTCAAGGCCGGCTTCGAGATCGGCATTGCGATCGACATGCTCAAAGAAGCAGCGACCTTGCCGCTGCGTATCGAAGGCAGCATTCTCCCGTCGCCGGTAGCCGACACCGAGAATTTCGTCTACCGCGAGCCCGTCGGTGTGGTCGGCGTGATCAGTCCGTTCAACTTCCCGTTCTTCCTTTCGCTGAAGTCCGTTGCGCCTGCACTGGCGACCGGAAACGGTGTTGTCATCAAACCCCACGAGGAGACGCCCATCACGGGTGGCACGCTCATCGCGTCGATCTTCGAGGAAGCCGGACTGCCGGCCGGACTTCTCAATGTCACAGTCACCGAAATTCCTGCCATCGGCGATTATTTTCTCGAGCACCCGATCCCCCGAGTGCTCGCCTTCACCGGCTCCACAGCAGTGGGCCGCCACGTCGGCGAGGTAGCAGCCCGACATTTCAAGAAGTCGATCCTCGAACTCGGCGGCAACAGTGCGTTCATCGTTCTCGACGACGCCGACCTGGACTACGCAGTGGATTCCGCAGTGTTCAGTCGCTTCACTCATCAGGGCCAGATCTGCATGTCCGCAAATCGAATTCTGGTGCATTCCGCCGTTGCGGCGGAGTTCCGCGACCGGTTCAGCGCCAAAGTAGCTGCCCTCCCCATGGGAGATCCTTCCGACCCGAGCACCGTCATCGGTCCGTTGATCAACGCCCGGCAACTCGCCGTTCTCGAAGAAAAGATCGACGGAGCCATTGCTGCGGGCGCGACTGCAGTTCTTCGAGGCGAAGCATCCGGAAACGTTCTGCCACCGGTCATCCTCGAGAACGTGACTGCGGGTTCCTCCATCGCTCACGACGAGTTGTTCGGACCGGTTGTGGTGCTGATCGAGTTCGATACGGACGAAGAAGCCATTGCGATCGCCAACGACACCGAATTCGGCCTCAGCGGTGCCGTTCACACCGGCAATCTGACCCGTGGAGTGCAGGTTGCCAAGCAGATTCACACCGGAATGATCCATGTCAACGACGCCACCATCGGCGACGAACCGATCGTGCCTTTCGGCGGTGAGAAGAGTTCCGGTATCGGCCGACTCAACGGACCGGCGAGCATCGACGAACTCACGACTCAGAAATGGATCTCGGTCAACCACGGTCGCAGGATCTACCCATACCAGTAGTAGATACCTGCTCGCGCGCAACGATATTCGATGCAAAAACCGGGCTCCGCGATCCCAGGACAATGGAAAGGACTTTTCAAGAATGACTACCGATTACGCAGTATCCACTTCCGGCCAATTGGTTGATAATTACGTGCCCTTCATCGTCGAAGGCAGTCCCACCGGCCAGTTTTCACAGTTGCACGGCCGAGACGGTGGCGATGTTCGGGCTGGACTCTTTCGGGTCCTCGAAGGCGAGTACCCCGACCGCGAACCGGTTCCGTACTACTTCGAGATGGACGAGTACATCTGGATTGCCGAAGGCGAGGTACACATCGAGACGGCCGCCGGCGAGACTCACGTTCTGCGCGAGGGAGATTGCGCTTACTTCCGCCAAGGTACGCAGTCCACGTGGACGTTCCACGCACCCTTCCGAAAGTTCTCGATCGAGATCAAGCAGGTGAACCAATGAGTGAGAAAATCTACGACGTCGCGGTCATCGGCGGTGGATTCGCGGGTGTGACCGCGGCACGAGAGGCCTCTCAGCTCGGTAAGTCGGTCGTGGTGATCGAGGCAACGAACCGTCTGGGCGGTCGTACCTGGACCGACGATCGACTCGGCACACGCATCGAGCTCGGTGGAACGGACGTGCATTGGTTGCAGCCGCATGTATGGGCCGAAATGTCGCGCTACAACCTCGCGATCGAGGAATTCACTCCTCCGACCGAGCTTCTGTACATCAGTGATGGGGAGGTTCATCAGGACTCGGACGAGTTCGTGTTCGGCCTCATGGACAAAGGTATGAGCGCCCTCGCCGAAGTGGCGCGTACCGCGTACGAGCGCCCCCACGATCCACACTTCTCCAACGCGGCTTTCGACTTCGACAAGCTCTCTGTCGGAGAGTTTCTCGATGGCGTGGACATGACGAAGCTCGAACGTGAAGTGACCTCATCGTTCTGGGCGGCGGCCTGTCAAGCACCGCTCGACAAAGCCGGTATCTCCATTGCGTTGCGTTGGCTCGCTCTGGCCGGCTGGGATTGGCAAGTGATGCTCGATGTGATTTCGCGGTACAAGATCGTCGGCGGAACCGGCCTTCTGATCGACGGAATCGTCTCCGACACCACGGCGGAATTCGTCATGAACGCCACGGTGACTGCGCTCGCCGAGTCCGAGAGCCTTGTCCGCATCGATCTTGCCGACGGTCGTACCGTGACATCGCGGACAGTGGTCTGCGCCGTGCCCGTCAACGTCCTGTCCGACATAGCGATAGAACCGAAGCAGCCGCATATTCAGCGGATTGCCGAGGCAGGCCAGATCTCCGGTGGTCAGAAGGTCGTGGTTCGGATCAAGGGTGACCGTGCCCCGTACATGGCGTTCGCCCCCGAGGGGCACCCGTTCGTCCTACTGCAGTACGACCGTTCGATCGACGGCGACCACATCGCAGTGGCGTTCGGCTCCGACGCCTCGGCCGTGAACGGTTCATCGCGTGAGGATGTCGAAGCCGTGTTGCGTACGTGGTTACCCGAGCTCGACGTTGTCGACGTTGCAACACACAATTGGACCGCCGACGGACTGTATCGGGGTACGTGGGCTGTGCCCGCACCAGGCCAGCTCCGAGACCAATTGGATGCGGTGCAGGCACGCAACAGCCGGATCCTGCTGGCGGGTGCAGACTTGGCGAGTGGCTCCTTCGGGTTGATCGACGGGGCAATTTTCACCGGAATGCGGGCGGGCCGTGACGCAGCACGAATGTCCGTATCGGGTAACTTCACAACGCGGTAACACAGCAGCCCTGAAGTCGGGCTCATCCGCGGCATTGCTTTCGAGCACGCCGTGGATGAGCCCGCCTTGCCGTGCATCGACGCCGATACTTTTGGACCATCCGACTGTTGCTGGACAAAGCAATTCAGAATGGGTCACGCACTACTCGTGCAAAAAGCCGGCCCGTCAACGTCGAACCGGTTGGAGATTCGGATCGAGGTGGACGGGCCTCTACGAATGAAAATATACGCGTCGAAGCAGTGTCGAGTCAGTCTTCGAGCAGCGAAATAGCCCGGGCCGGACAGCATCTCACCGATGCGTCCGCGACGACACGCAGATGCTCTCCCGGCTCACTGTTCTTGAGTGTGGCAATGTCGTTGTCCTCGTCGAAGTCCCAGATCTCTGGGGCCTCGATGAGACAGTTGGCGTATCCCTGGCACTTACCGGTGTCGAGAAGCAGTCGGTACGACATTGTGAACTCCTGTGTAGTCGAGAAGGGCGGTCACACCGCGGAACTCGCGGCTGCCGGCGGTATTTCGTCACGGCGATGTCCGTTGTGTCAATGCTAGGCATCGATGCGAGGTGATACGTCCCCCAAATGGGTGGTATCGAGTGACGCCGATCATAGAAGAGAAGAGCGCGAAGCTCGAAGTTCACAAGCGAACGAAAAGCTCATCGATGGTCAGCGATCGATACTGCTGCACCACTGTGTCGCCACTTGGCGCAATGTCGATCCGTGAGCGCACCTCACGAGAAACCTCGTCCGTTCGGTCCTTCACTACCGCGAGCCACCGGCGGAGGTCACCTGCCGAACTCGGACCGATGTCGAGTGCGTCGACGAGTTCGCGATCTTCGAGTCTCGAGTACTGGGCGTACGTGGCCTCCGGTGTCAGCGCCCACTGCGACATTCGCCGGAGCTCTTCGGCATCGGAGCGTATTTCTACGCTGGATTGGGCAAGGTAACCGGTTGCGCCGTACTCCCAGACGCTTTTGATTCTTTCGCGGGCGGCGGCGACATCCGACCATGCGCTGAATCCGTCGCCGATCCAATCAGTGCCCTGGGGCAGAGCCTCTGGAATCAGTAGACGAGTGATCGCTCGGTCGTTGACGGCGTCGAGCAGGTCCAACGGTGAGTTGCCCACGAAGATCTCCCGACGCGGTGGCCAGACGTCGAAAGCGCTGTGGTCACCGTGTTTTCCGCCTACGTGAAACGTGAAGATCTGAGGGTATTGCGCTCTCTCCATACTTCTTCGTTCGGGACGAACCTCGTAGTGAAGTAAGGCGCACGTCTGTATGAGCAAACTCGCCCCCAGTGACCCGAAGGGCTCTCTGATGACCACGCCCAGTCGGTCGTGTTCGGTCCAGTCCGGTAGCAGTGCGTGCGGGCCGACCATAGCTCCGCGGTCACGCCACTGAAACATTCGATGCTCGATATCTGTAGCGACGTGCATTTGTCCTCCTCGAAACTGCGAGCAGAAGGCTCGAACAGCCTGTCCGTGAGGCCAACTGGGGATCAGCCACCGACGGTCTGTCAACATTCACACACGGGCCCGGCCACACGCATCGGGAGAATTACGGACGCGCGGACCGAATCTGCAGCATGCGACTGCTGTGTGCGGACGACTGATCGACATGGGCTCGAGCAGGGGTGGAATATTCGCAATCCGTCCGGGATCGTCTTGTCCGATCGCCGAATGTACCCGTCTGGGTGACGTGAAAACGGTGAAGACCTTGCCAGCATTTAGGGCACTCGCGCTCAGTCGGTGCCGAGGATTACATCAGGCACACCGGTCCGTTGGGTCGACCCATCCGTGACACCCCAGCCCCGCCCCTATCGGGTCGCGAATCGACAACACCAACGACATCTGCCAGTGCCCAACCCAGAGGATGGCTCATGACCGAACAGCATTCAGAAGGTCACACCTTCAGAAAAACGCTTCGATGGTACGACGGATTCATGATGGCGTTGCCCATCGGAACGGGCCTTTTCGTCAGCGTCGGCTACATGATCGGCACGATTGGGATAATTCCGGCGGTGATTGCGTGCGCCCTGTTGTCGTTCGTCGCAATTTTGCAGAACAAGCTTTTCTCGGAAATGGCGGCAATGTTTCCCACCAAGGCAGGCGGTGTTGCGCTGTTCGCTGCCGAGGCGTGGAAGCGCTACTTTTCGCCGGTGGCTCCGGTAGCCGCCTTTGGTTACTGGTGCGGTTGGGGCCTGTCACTCGCTCTGACCGGGATCACCATCGGCTCGCTCGTCGGAGCGCAATGGTTCCCCGAAGCCACCGATGCGTACTTCACCGTCGCAGGCGTGGGCTTTGGTCCGGCGCAGGCCATCGGAGTCCTTGCGGTAGTGCTGTGCAGTGTGCTGAATATCGCGGGAATCCGGGTTGCTGTTCGAGTGAACCAAGTGATCGGGGCAGTGTTTGTCGTAGTCTTGGCGCTGTTGCTCGTACTTCCGCTCGCCAGCTCGTCGTGGTCGATCGAGAACTTGACCTCGGGCCCGGACACCGATTGGAAGACTTTCGCCGTCTGGCTCTTCGTGGTCGCGTGGGCAATTTACGGAACCGAGCTCTGCGCAATCTTCGCTCCTGAGTATGTCGACACCCCGAAAGACACCTCGCGCGCTCTGACGTCCGTCGCACTCTTCATGTTGATGGTGTACACCGTGATTCCGATAGGTACGGGCGGCCAGCTCGGTTCCGAAACCATTACCGCGAATCCCATCACCTACGGCGTGACGAGCATTCGTGAATTCTCACCGTTCTTGTCCGAAATCACTACTGCGGTGCTCTGTGGTGCGATCTTCTTGATAATGATCTCGTCGTCGGCCGATGCCGGCCGTGCGTTGTACGGCATCTCGAACGAGGGCATGTCACTACGCCAGCTGGATCTACTCAACAGCCGAGGTGTTCCCAGCCGGGCCATCTGGGTCACCATGGTGATCAACCTACTGATGATCGTTTTTGTCGGGAATCCCGTAGCGATTCTCATCGCGAGCAACATCGGCTACATATTGGCCGTCACCTTGGCCGTCTTCGGGTTCCTCTTGTTGCGCAAAGACAAGCCCGAGTTACCGCGACCTATCCGGCTCGGCAAGCCGTGGCTGTTCGTTGCCGGTGTGGTGGGTGCGTTCGACGCGTTCATCCTCGGCATGGGTGCGTTGAACCCCGACCTGAGTCATGCTGGCGGGTCCAAGGAAGTTCTCGTCGGCATCGGCATCTTGCTGATCGGATTCGTTCTCTTCGTGGTTCGGCGAGTGCTGCAAGACCGCCAACCCTTCACACTGCGTGAACGTGACGAGGAAGCGCCTGCTGAGGCCACCAACGCGTGAGCAGTCCGTCTCGCTCAGGCACAGTCGTCGGCGAATCGTAGCGACGATCGTCATCCGAAACATGCTGCCGCGTAACACGGCCTCCAACCCCAAGGAATTGGTATGACCGATATCGAGAAGAAGCTCCTCGACTCCGTCCCGAACGAGTTGTTCATTGGGGGTCACTGGCGCGCGGCGTCGTCGAACACAACTCTGGCGGTGCATGATCCGGCGACGGGGGAGGTTGTTCGTGTGATCGCGGACGCCACCGCGGAGGACGGGATGGCTGCCTTGGATGCTGCCGTTGCCGCGGCCGATTCGTGGGCGGCGACGCCGGCGCGGGAGCGAGCGGAAATTCTGCGGCGGGCTTTCGATCTGCTGCAGGAACGCAAGGAGGACTTTGCGCTTTTGATGACCATCGAGATGGGCAAACCGTTGGCCGAGGCCAGGGGAGAGGTGGCGTACGGGGGCGAGTTCTTGCGCTGGTTCAGTGAGGAGGCGACCCGCGTTCAGGGTCGGTACGGTGCGAATCCGGAGAACACCGGACGGATGTTCGTCACCCAGCATCCCGTCGGTCCGTGCTTTCTCATCACTCCGTGGAACTTCCCTCTGGCCATGGCAACTCGCAAGATTGCTCCGGCGCTGGCGGCGGGTTGCACGGTGGTGGTCAAGCCGGCTGCGCTGACTCCGTTGACGACGTTGCTGCTGGTGAAGGTTTTGCAGGAGGCAGGTCTGCCGGACGGGGTCGTCAATGTGGTGACGACTTCGTCGTCGTCGGCGGTATCCGGGCCGATCATCGCTGATCCGAGGTTGAGGAAGCTCTCGTTCACCGGTTCGACCCCCGTCGGTCAGGCGTTGTTGCGTCAGGCCGCGGGCGGGGTTCTCCGGACGTCGATGGAGCTCGGTGGGAATGCTCCGTTCGTGGTGTTCGGTGATGCCGATCTGGGCAAGGCCGTCGACGGGGCCATTGCGGCGAAGTTCCGCAACATCGGTCAGGCCTGCACGGCGGCGAACCGTTTCATCGTGCACAGTTCGATCGCCGCGGAGTTCGGACGTCGGGTCACCGAACGAGTCGACGCTTTCGGTATCGGGCGTGGCACCGAGGACGGGGTGACGATCGGTCCGCTGATCGATGGCAAGGCGGTGGCGAAGGCGCAGGAGTTGGTGACCGATGCCGTGGAGCGCGGCGCGACGGTCACCACTGGTGGTGCAGCGATCGATCGGCCCGGGACCTTCTTTGCGCCGACGGTGCTGACCGGTGTGGCTCGGGGTAGCGATATTTTGCGTGAGGAGATATTCGGTCCGGTATTGGCGATCGCAACGTTCGACACCGACGATGAGGCGGTGTCGTTGGCGAACGATACCGAGTACGGGTTGGTGTCGTATGTCTACACCGAAGATTTCGCGCGCGGCCAGCGCATGATCGAGCGTCTGCAGACCGGGATGATGGGCTTGAACGTGGGTGTGGTGTCCAACGCCGCGGCACCGTTCGGTGGGTGGAAGATGTCGGGTCTGGGCCGTGAAGGTGGAGCCGAAGGCATCCACGAGTATCTGCAGACCAAGTACACACTGACACCGTCGCCGTTTTCCTGACGCCTGTCCGCATCTTGTTCGTGACGGAGCGGACCGTTCGCCACCGGGAACAACCGCATTCGACGTAGTCAGTCCGAGGTGAAACCTCCTGCATGACTGGGCGGATAGCGTGCGAGCAGGTCAGCACGTCGCTCTAGTGTGCCGATCCGGCTTCTATCAGGAGAACTCCTCCGACAATCAACCCGATGCCGACGAGCATGAGTCTGGTCAGTGGCTCTCTGAAAAGAAGACGGCTCAGCACAGCGGTCAGGCAAATTCCGACGGCAGTCCATATCCCGTACGCGACACCGATGGCCATGCCCCTCGCCAAGGCTCCCGACAGGCAGACGAAAGCGGCCGCATATCCGAGTATCACGACTAGGTACAACCGCCGCCGGCCCAACGCGGCGAGGCGAAGACATAGCGTGGCGGCCACCTCGATCGCGATCGCAGCTGCCAGAAATGCCCATGTCATGAGTCGGCCTCCACGGACTCCTGAGCCCACTTTGCACGCTGCGATCCGAGTTCGACAACCAGTACCCCGGCGATGATCAACATCATCCCTGCGGTCATCAGCGGTGTGAACGGGTCACCGTAGAGCCATGTGGACGCGACCGCTGTCGCAGCGACTCCGGCTGCACCCCAGATCCCGTAGGCGACGCCCAGTGCCATCCCGCGACGGAGGACGAAGCCAAGGCAGAGGAACGCGGCCGAAAAGCCGCTCACGACAACAATGTAGAGAGCAGGCTCGGTCAGGGCAGCCTCGAGCGAAAGGGACGCCGTTACTTCGGCGACGATCGCGATCGCGAGAACTATCCATTTGGCCATGTCTGCAATGGTATTCGTTTGCGTCCGGCGTTCGATGACCGCGTATAACGATCACCCGCATCCCTGAGGAATGCGGGTGATCGTCTGTTGCAGGATGTTCGTTCTCGTAGCCGAAATCGAGTATCGAAGCCACCGACGCTCAGTTGCCGAAAAGACCTGCGAGTATTCGGTCCAAGCCCATCGGGCCGGCGTTCGACGAACCTGCCGATCCGGAGCCCGGACCGGCAGGCGCACCGACCGTGACCAATGTGGGGGAACCCTGGGGCGATCCGGCGATCTGCTCGTAGACGATGCCGTCGTCGCCGAAACAGCCCCACATCACCGCGTAGGTGCCGGGATCGGTGGGGCCGACGATGATCGGGGCCGGTGGCGCATCGAAGGTGAGGGGAGTTGCCGCGCTGGCGATCAACGGTCCACCGCCCTCAGGACGAACGTCGTATTGACAGAACACGTTTTCGTACGCGCTCGACCGAAGTGTGAATTGCAGCGCGATCTGCGTCGCATCACCGGTGGCGTCCAGAGTGGCAGGTTGGGGAGCGGCACCGGCGGGTGCCGCAGCCAGGAAGCAAAGCGGGACCGCTGCAGCAGCAGCCAGGACGGTTCGGGTGACAGACGCTCTCACAGTAGAACTCCTCGACTATCTGGCCCCGACGTCGGAGTGTCCGACGGCCTCGCCAAGTAGACCACGTCCGCCGCCGCGTGGATGTCGTTTCGCGTGAGATTCGATAATTGTTGCAAGAGAATGTATTTCGAAGTTACTGAGGTCTCCGCCGGATAGTGCTCTATCGAACGTGCAGGGGGTGCGGAGTTGCACCTTCCGTAGCGCCATGTGGTGCAGTGGACGTATCCCGCCCACCGAGGAAGGCTCCGCACATGTTTTCGTCCTTCACCCCGCCGCGCCACGTCACTATCGGGGGTGCGGCCGCCTTCCTCGGCACCACGCCGCGAGCGATCCGCCACTACCATCAGATCGGCCTGTTGCCGGAACCGGAGCGGGGGAGCGACGATCGCCGGCGCTACGGCTAAGGCTAAAGTTACGACGAGATGATCCGGCTGCTGTGGATCGCAACGGACGCTGACATTCGGGCCCTCGCCGCGGCGTATCGCACACCACAACGGTGCACGAAAGAGGACATCGCCGTTTCTCGTGCCCCGTCTTGATCAACACACGCGTCGGCGTCTTAGCGGCCCTCTACCGGGGCGACAGGGGTCACTTGCGGTTCAGCGGTAGAACTCAGTGATTGCTGCGGCTACGGCCTCCGGGTTCTCGAGCGTCGGGAAGTGAGTTCGGCCCGGAATGTGGTGCGGGTCGAACCATGGGTTCTGACTGGCAAACTCCTCCTGGTAATCGCGGTATTCGGAAGAAAGCGGTTGTGAGTAGATGTGCCGGACGTCGAGGCGTTCGGACAGCGGTGTCATTCGTTTGAGCGGGTCACCCCACGTGGCGTAGGCCTTCTCGATCTCCCGGCAGGCGCGTCGCCACATCTCACCACCGAACCAGGTCATTTCCCGGTTGACGTGATCGACCACATCGAGGTTGTCCGTCGATGCGGTCCACTCGTCGAACATGCTGCGTCGGGCTGCGTAGTACGTAGCCTCCTGATGCCCTTCGCGGATCTGGCGATGGAATTCGTCGAATGGAGCCATCAGCCAGTCGATTACGACGGTTTTGCCCAAGCTGGCATCTCCCAGCCGATCGTGCACGTCGACGTTGACCCAACAACCGTGGGAAGTCGATACCAGTCGAACGTCCGTCAAGGAGAGGTGTTCGATGATGGCCAGGACGTCCGATGCCATGTCCGAAGCAGTGAAGTCGCCATTGTCGGTCAACAGTCCGTCGTGTCCTCTGAAGTTCACGCGGAGCACGCGAAATTCCTGGGCAAGAATGGGCTCGAGGTTCTTGAACAATCTGTGGTCCTGTGCCCAGCCGGTGAGCAAGATCAGGGTGCGTTCGTGCTCGGTGCCGGAGTCGGTGTATTCGATAGGCCAGCCGTCGACGGTGAGAGTCTTCATGGTGTGGATTCCTTTCGTGGTGATGTTTTACAGAGGGGCGATGTATTACAGAGTGGCGCTGGTAGTCAGTGGGGTGTCGAGCGGTCGTGTGGCTCGACGGGGCGTGGCGAGGGCAATGCAGGCGCACGCTGAACTCACCGCTGCGAGGCACACCCAGGCAGTGGTGTAACCCAGGGCTGGAACGAGAAGTCCGAACGCCCACGGCACAACGAAACCACCGACGCCGGCGATCGTGAGCATCAGTCCTACAGCCGTCGCTATATGGTGTGGCGGTATCGAGCCGTCCTCTCCCGGAACGGTTTGCCAGACTGCAAAGCAGCCGTTGAACCCGAACCCGATCAAGAAGGCGGCGGCCCACAGCCACGAGGGAGCGATGAATGGAACTAGCATCAAACCAATTGACATCAGCAGCAGCTGTCCGATGACGAAGGTTGTTCGCTGGCGTAAACGGTCTGACAGCCAGCCTGTGAGGATGCTTCCGGGGATTCCTGCGAGTCCGACTACCAGCGATGCGATGTTGGCCTGACCAACGTCGATACCCCGCTCATCGACGGCATAGCTGGAAATCAACTGTGACGCAGCAAAGTACGCACCGTAGCCGCCGAAAAATGCTAGACCGAAGAACCACAAGTTTCGATTCTGGAGAATCTGTCGAATCTCGCTGCCGGACAAGGCGATTCCGTGTAGAGATCGAGACCCAGCAGGTACCCGGTAGAACACGGCAATCGCCAAACCTGAAATGATGCACAGGACACCGCCGATGATCAGCGCTGTCCGCCAATCGGTCGCGGCTACGAGATCGGCCCAGGTGTAAAGGCCGATTGCAACTCCGAGGCTGAATGCTGCGGACACCAGACCCAGCGCCAACGCATGCGCGCGGCCTACGAACCAGATGCTGACTGCGGCGATGCCGAGTCCCGCGTAGACGGACGCACCGACGCCGCTGACTATGCGCAGCGCAAGCAGTTGTTCGTAATTGCGCGCAAGGCCAGATCCAGCTGCCGTCACCCCCTGCAGCACGAGTCCCGCAGCCAAGGCGGTTCGTAGTCCGATCTTGGCAGCAAGAAAGCCGGCCGGGACGTGCATCAAGCCGTACCCGACGACGAAAGCCGAGATCAACAGCGCAAGCGAGGGGATGCCGACGTCGAATTCGGTAGCAAGGTCTCCGAAGGTGGTGGAGATGTTGAACCAGTTCATGGTCATCATGACGAAGCCGACTGTCACCAGGGTCAGCATGGCCCATGCTTTGGTGCCTGCCAGATGCGGTTCTGTGGGTCGGGAGCCCACGACGGGATTATGCATGTTATGGAGTCCAATTCTGTAGGAAGTGCATCGAAAGGCGAAGGCTCGCAAGGATCTTTCCTCGCAGCGGTGTGCAGTAATCGATGCGTCCGGCAGGGACGCCCACGTGGGAACGTGCTAGGTGGTTGCTACGTCGCTTCAGGCTCCACAGCAGCTGAAGTCCACGCCTGAAAGCTATACTGCAAAATGGACGACCGTCAAGAGGGTGTCATGTTACATCTGGAAGTCAGCGTTCGGCGATCTGGTCTTCGATTATGGCCGTCAACTCGCGAAGCATCTCCACTACCTCCACGCGGCGGTCCGGGGCGAACCTTAGGAGTGCGTCCCTCTGGAAGTACCGGAGCAGAGCGCGTTTGGATTCCCACAATTGCCGGCCTGATTCGGTGAGCTCGACAAGAACGGCACGCTCGTCCTGCGGGGAGGGAGAGCGCACGACCACACCTTGCTTTTCGAGAGCGTTGAGCATGCGGGACACAGTCGGTTGCGCAACTCCGGCCAGGTCGGCGATCGCTTTGACGCCCAAAGGACCGTTCTTGGCGACCGATTCGAGCATGGCGATCTGCGACTCGCTCAAGGACGCACCGTCCGCTCTGGTGCCGACGGTGCCACGGCCCCTCTTGAGCACGAGGAACAGCGCGTTGCACGCATCTCCGAATGCTTCGTCGAGGTCGTGCTCGGTTCCAAGTAGTTCTGACACGGACCGAGTGTACCGAGGGGGCGAATACCAATTTAGGTAAAAACCACATTACATAGCTTGCTATCTATTAGGGTGGTGCGTAGCGTCCGACCTGTTGCGTGAGGCAGTCCCACAGCGAGACCTCAACGGCCACGGCAATTTTCGGCAGGTTTTTGCCCCGGTCGAACGTCACCCTGCGTTATTCGAGCTGTGAAAGGGAATTAATGAAACAGCAACCACGTAGAGCCGAAGTCATAGGCGGCGGGGTCGGCGGACTGACCGCCGCGGCTGCTCTGGCGCGCCAAGGCTGGTCTGTCATTCTGCACGAGCGGGATCCGGAGATACGAGCCTTCGGTTCGGGAATTTACCTCTGGAGTAACGGGCTAGCCGTCCTCGACCGGCTGGGTGTCCATGACCAGGTTATCGATGGCGCCCACTACGGCCAAGCCATCGAAACCCGCAACAACCACAACACCACTCTTGCGTCGATTCCCGTCAATGGCGCGGGCGGAGTCAAGGTACTGACCGTACTGCGCGAAAACCTGATCAATGGCTTGGTAGACGCCTGCCGTGCCTACGGCGTCAAGCTCGAAACGGGATCTGCGGCTGTCGCAGTGACGCCAGAGGGATCTGTGACGTTCGAGTCCGGACGCACGGAGTCCGCGGATCTCGTTGTCGTCGCAGACGGAATCAACTCCAGGCTGCGGGACGGACTCGGACTACTGAACCGTAGGCGTAGCATCGGACAGCGCTGCGCGCGGGTACTGATCGACAGAGCACCCGGACTGGTGCCGGATGCAGACGAAGCCAACTACGTCGAGTACATGTCCGGCAAGCGCTTCCTGCTCTACACCCCAAGCAGCGCGACTCAGGTCTACATCGCATTCGTCTGCCCGACGGACGATACGTCAGCACAAGGCCCGGTGCTGCCCCGACATCAGTGGATCAGTTCGTTCCCTCACCTACGACCACTCATCGAGGCGACGGAAGGAAAGCTCAGGTGGGACGAATTCGAGCAGACCGAGCTCAGGTCCTGGTCATCGGGGAAGGTGGCAATACTCGGTGACGCAGCCCATGCGCAACCGCCTTATCTCGGACAAGGCGGTGGCTGCGCAATGACCAATGCGTTCGGCCTTGCGCACGCGGTGAGCCACACGCACGATTCTCTGACTGCTGGACTGGCGCAGTGGGAGGCAACCGAACGACCGCTCATCGAGCACACACAACGGTTCTCGTGTCGAGTCGCTCGATTGAACAACGTCCCCAACTTGCCCCGCACCGCCCTGATGACCGTACTGAGCAAGTCATCGGCCCTGGGCCGCTCGCGCCTGCGTGCTGCCACCTCGGTGCCAACAGGCTTTTCTGCATAGGGATTGGGGGACGCCCACCGGAGTCCCCCAACCCCTTGTCTCACAAAGGCTTCAGCTCAGCAAATGCTCGATCGCCAACACAATATCCAGCCAGATTGGCGAATCTGGATCGATGACATGGAAGTGTCCGCCTACGCCCTCCACCACCTGTACCTGATCGGCCGCTGTCAGTGCGGCCGCGCAATAGGCGCGGCTGATCTCGAGCAGGTTCGGATCGTCCGACAGTGCGCACGCCACCACCTGTGGAATACCAAGTGGAAGACGCGATATGGGCGAGGATTCGTCGTAGATGGTAGGCATGTCGGTGTAACTTCCGCCAATGGCTGCTGATACAGCCCCTTCGCCGAGCCACCGTTCGTCCCCAAGTTTCAAATCCAGCACCCCAGCCAGGCTCACAGCCAATGCTGGTGCGACTCGGGAATCGACCGCCTGCGCCGCCAGGTGCAGAGCGAGTTGTCCACCGGCGGAGTGGCCCATAACGACTATTCGTCCCAGATCCAGGTCAACGGGCACAGCTTCCACGGCGGCGAGAGCGGCAGCAACGTCGGCGGTCATCGCCTCCCATCCATGGGCGTCCGGACGTCTATATTCGACGTTCCACGTTGCGAAACCGCGTGCGGTCAGATCCACCGCCAGTGCATCCATCAAGTCGAACTCCCACCGCGAACGCCAATAGCCTCCGTGCAGCAGCATCGCAACAGGAAACGGCCCATCACCTTCCGGCGTGCGCAGTTCTGCCTGCTGGTCAGGGTGATCGCCGTACTCGACGATGGTTCCGGGGTGGAAGCGATGGAAATATACACTGTCGATAGCGAACCGGAGTCCGTCGAGACCACGTCCGCGGATATGGGTACGAATACCATCACTACGGTCGGGCGGGCATTGTCCGAGATCTACCCGGACGACACTGTCGTAACCTGTTGTATCGCAGGGCCTTCCCGCGCCAGGAACGATGATGACCTCATCCGTCTCGCTCGGAGCCTCCGTGATCCCGCCGCCGAGTCCGCGCGCGTCGAGTGCTCGTGCGATCAGGGCCTCGGCCGTACCGGCATCGGCGAACACGTCGGGACCGATCAGCACGTCGATCTTCTTCGAGGGTTCATTCATGGTGTGGTTCTTCCTGTGTATGTCATGTACATAGACCCTCTCGTTCCACTACAGCCTCTTGTGCCGCACAGCATGCTCCAATAGTGACGGTAGCCGGATAGCCGACATAATTAGTTAACTTCACGCTTGCCATGCGACGCAAGCAGATCGCTGGATTCTGGTGCGTATATGTCGAGCGTAAGGGGCGTGCACACGAGGTCCGCGGTGAAAAGGAACCGATCGATGCTCCGACCGCGCAGGGAATCCGGCCACTGTCGACAGCGATGCGGTTTGGAATCGGGTGTCTCGCGGAAAGGCTGCTACACGTCGGGACATAAACGGCTGATGACCGACGTGCGAAGAATCTCGATTGTTATGTTCGATGGACTCGAATTGCTCGACGTATTCGGTCCCGTCGGCCTTGTCGGCCATGCACCGGGCCTGATTTCGGTGGAGTTCGTCGGCCCGTCCGCGGGACCAGTGCGGAGTAGTCAGGGCACCGAGACCGTGGCGACCGTGAGTTACGACGAGGCGGCGACGCTTGATGGCGTCGACCCACTCGCGTAGCTGTGCCGAACAGACGTTGTCGAGTTGCTCGTCGACCGCGTCGACGACTGGTTCGAACGGCACGACGACGTCCTCGCTGCTCGGAGCGCCTGCGTGTCCGGCGGGCGAGCACCGGGGGACCAAGGTCGTTCGATGACCGTGTGGTTGGATCGTCTGGTGGTGGATTTCGACGGCTCCGACATGATGGGTGATGCCGACTCGGGCGACGGTGCAGCAGAACTCACCGATCGGTCGCTACCGCCACGGTCGCTGATCGTCACCGTAGTGGGGCTCTACGTGCGCGAGTTCGGCGGATGGGTCAGTGTCAGCAGCCTGATCCGTCTTCTCGAGCCAGTGGGGGTGGACGCGCCCGCCGTTCGGTCTGCGGTGTCGAGACTCAAACGGCGCGGAATTCTCGTTGCCGAAAAGCGTGGCACCACAGCGGGATACGCGCTCTCGACGGTAGCCCGCGATATCCTGACCATCGGTGACCGACGGATCTTTGCCCGGCCGGCGGCAGTCGAGGAAGACTGGACCATGGTCGTCTTTTCGGTCCCCGAAAGCGAACGCCGCAACAGGCACGCATTGCGAACGCGGCTGGCGGGTCTCGGATTCGCCAACGTCACATCAGGAGTGTGGATCGCACCGACCCACCTCGCCGACGACTGCGCGACAGCCTTGGCGGCGGACGGGCTCGACGCGTACGCCGACGTTTTCGTCGGTGCGCGCCTGAGGTCCGAGGATCTGTCGACGCGGGTGTCGCAATGGTGGGACCTCGACGCGCTCGGTGCCGCCTACGCTCGGTTCGTCACCCAGTTCGAGGAACTCCGCGAAAGGTGGAACGAGGCGTCGCCCGCCCAGGATCCGGGGGAGGCGTTCGCGGACTACATTCGCGTACTCACTGCCTGGAGGCGGCTGCCGTATCGCGACCCGGGTCTGCCCGCTCACCTTCTTCCTCAACCCTGGCCTGGTGAGCGGGCCACTGCGCTGTTCGCGGATCTTCGAGCGCTGCTGGAGAAGCCGGCGCACACCTTCGTCGACCGAGTGTGACCGCAGGTCCTACGGACGGATCAGACGAGCCTCGGGAATCACTGCGACAGCGGTGATTTCGATCAAGGCCTCGGCTTGCCACAGGCCAGTGGTGCCAATTCCGGCCATTGCCGGGTAGACCGGCCCGGCGAGTTCGCGCCACACGCGTCCGATTTCGCTACCGTGCGCCTGATAATCGGGAATGTCGGTCAGGAAGATCGTGATGTTGACCAGGTCCTCGGGCTGCCCACCTGCTGCGGCCAACGTGGTCAGAACATTCGAGAACGACTGGCGGAACTGCTCCACTATCCCGCCCGGGACGATGTTCATGTTCTTGTCGAGGGCTGTCTGTCCGCCCAGGTAGAGCGTGTTGCCGGCCAGTGTGCCGTGTGAAAAGCCCTTGGGTGTCGGCAGTTCGGACGGATTTACGGTGTGGTGGGCCATGGATGGTCCTTCCCGAGAGTCGTCGAATGAGTACGTCGACGATAAGTATTGCGCACTCGCGACGATCGTGCAAAACTCGACACAAGATCACGTCGGAAGGAACACGATGAGGCTGGCGACACTTCGACTCGACAGCGGAGACACCGTTGCGGCGGCGGCGAGCGCAGACGGCTGGGTGGCGCTACCTGCGCCGTCGCTGTCCGAGCTGCTTCGCACAGGCTGGTCTGCGCCCAGCTCGGGCGTTGCCCTGGGCCCACAGGTGCTCGGCGCACTCGCACTGCCGCTCCCGTCACCGGGCAAGGTGATCTGCTGCGGCTTGAATTACGGCGAGCACATTGCCGAGACGGGTCGCGACCGGCCGACCCATCCGACGTTGTTCGCCAAGTTCGCCGACTCCCTCATCGGGCCTACGGACGAGGTAGTGATATCGGGCGAGGTCAGCGCCGACTGGGAAGCCGAACTCGCCGTGGTCGTCGGCCGAACGCTGACGCGTGCGTCGCGCGACGAAGCAGCGGAGGCGATCCTTGGCTACACCGTCGCGAACGACGTGTCGATGCGAGACTGGCAGCGTCGCACTCTCCAGTGGTTCCAAGGAAAGGCCTGGGACGCAACCACTCCGGTCGGCCCGGTGGTCGTGACGGCCGACGAGATCGACCCGGCCGCCGGCCTGACCATCACCTGCCGGGTCAACGGCATCGAGGTCCAGCGCGACAGCACGAACACATTGGTGTTCGACTGCGCCGAACTTCTCTCGTACATATCGACGTTCACCACGTTGCGTGCCGGTGATCTCGTACTCACCGGCACTCCTGGCGGGATCGGCATGGCTCGCGAGCCTGCCTGGTTCCTCGCCGACGGCGACGTTCTCGAAACGGAGATCGAGGCCATCGGCACTCTCACCAACACGGTCCGGGTCACCGAGCCGGCCTCTCGAGCAAGGAGAACAGCATGACCACGCAATTCGATTCCAACGCCGGATACCTTCTGGACGGGGACAACTCGATCTACGCAGGTGCCAGCGGGCAGGTCGTTCCTGTCGTGACGCGGGCCGGTGAAGAAGACGGCAGGACCGGTCAGACCGAGGGCGCGGTGCGCATCTCGGGCGTCAGTCCACAACACACGCCGGCGACGAAGATCTGGTACGGAAAGGTGAGCAACGAACCGGGATATCGTTCTCTTGCACACCATCACGGAGAAGCAGAGACCGGTGGTTACGTCCTCTCGGGTCACGCCCGCATCTACTTCGGCGAGAACTACTCGGAGTACATCGACATGAACGAGGGCGACTGGGTCTTCGTGCCGCCGTTCATGCCGCACATCGAGTGCAATCTCAGCCGCACGGAGCCGTTGCACTGGCTGACCACCCGTACGCCGGACAACATCGTCGTCAATCTTCCTGTGGTGGACGACGCCTCGCTTCCCGACTGGTCCGACCGACCGTGACGCAGTCGGTGGCGACCTCCGCCATGCTCACCCGGTGCGTGTCGTTGACCGAGACCGAGCCGCGCAGTGCGGATCTCGGTTTCACCGCACGGACTCAAGCGTGTCCGTGGCCCAAAGCGTACGGCGGCGACATGGTCGCCCAGGCGGCAGCCGCGGCCATGCGATCGGTGACCGACGGCAAGTCGATGAACTCGATGCACTCGTATTTCCTGCGGCCCGTCGACATCGATGCCGAGGTGCACTACGACGTGGAGGTGATTCGGGACGGACGCCGATTCGCCACCCGGCAGGTGCGCGCGTATCAGAACGACAAGGTCACCTACATCGGCATGGTGTCCTTCGCAGCCGGTGGTTCCGGCGGATCACTGAGCAGTACGGCCCCCAGCGATGTTCCTGCGCCCGAATCTCTTCCGTCGTCCGCGCAGTACCTGGACGACCACGCCATCTCGGACGCGAACACGATGACCGAGGTCTCCAAGGAGTACTGGTCGGTCGGTCGTAGCTTCGACATGCGGCACGTGCCCGGTCCGGTGTACCTCGATATCGAGGGCGGGCGAAGCGCGCACCAGGCAATCTGGGTACGCCCCTTCGACCGATTGCGTCCGGTGGACGGTCTGTCCGATGCACAGAGGGACCTCGCCGCCCTCGCGTACGTCTGCGACTACACCATCCTCGAGCCCGTGCTGCGTGCACTAGGGCATGCCTGGGCCGAGAAGGGGCTCGTCACAGCCAGTCTCGATCACGCGATGTGGTTTCACCGCACCCCCGAGCCAGGGGCGATGGACGGTTGGTTGCTCTACGCCCAGGAGGCAGTCGCCGCCGATGGAGGTCGCGGCGTCGGCCTGGGTAAGTTCTTCACCCCCGAAGGAATCCACCTGGCCACCGTCGTCCAGGAGGGCATGATCGATGCCGAGACGACAGGAGCCGTGAAATGACCGCGGACACAGTACAAGCCCTCACCCGTAGCGCACACGTGGACACGTTCGCGCGAGAGAACCTTCCGCCTGCCGAACTGTGGCCGGTCCTCGAATTCACGACCCCCGAGCTGCAGTACCCGGAGCGGCTCAACGCGGGAGCCGAGCTGATCGAGCGCGCTGTCGAGCGATTCGGCGAGCAACACCATGCTCTTCGCACCCCGGGCGGAATCGCCTGGACGCTCGGTGAACTCCGTGACCACACGCACCGGATCGCTCGGGTGCTCACCGAGGACCTCGGTCTCGTGCCGGGCAACCGCGTCCTGTTGCGCTCGCCCAACACTCCGATCGCAGTTGCCGCGTGGCTCGCGATCATCGAAGCGGGCGGGATAGCGGTGGTGGTGATGAGCGCCCTGCGCGCTCGCGAACTGGCACCGATCGTGGACAAGACCACGCCGGTCATCGCACTGGTGGACTCGAGATTCGCAGACGATCTGCGGACGGTACGCGACGAGGGCCATCCCGAACTGGTGGTGGTTCCCTTCGGAGGGGACGATTCCGACGATCTGATGGTGCGTTCGGCGGGCAAGCCGACCGGCTTCGTGGCAGTCGATACCGCTGCGGACGACGTCGCGTTGCTGTGTCCGACATCCGGCAGCACGGGAACCCCGAAGATCACGATGCACTTCCACCGCGACGTGCTGTCGATAGACAACACGTTCGGCACACACGGTCTCGGCCTCCGGCCGGACGACGTCGTCGCGTGCACTGCGCCGATGGCGTTCACCTTCGGACTGGGAATGCTGGTGGTGTTTCCGTTGCGGGCCGGGGCCTGCGCTCTGCTCACCGATGCGGTGGCACCTGCCGAACTCGCCGATGTGGTGCGCAGCGAGGGGGTTTCGGTGCTTGCCACCGCTCCCACGGCATACAAGCAGATGATCAAAGCCGGCAAGATCTCACAGCTGTCCGGCCTGCGCACAGCGGTCAGCGCGGGCGAGCACATTTCGGCCGGGGTGTGGAACCACATCCGGGACGCCGTCGGTCTCGAGATCGTCGACGGCATCGGTGCCACGGAACTACTTCACATCTTTCTGTCCACCGCTGCAGCGAGCGAGACACGGGAGGGCTCGACCGGTAAGCCGCTGCCCGGCTATCGGGCCGAAATACTCGGCGACGACGGCGAACCGGTGGCAGCGGGCGTGCCCGGTCGACTGGCGGTGATCGGCCCGGTCGGGTGTCGATACCTAGCCGACGATCGTCAGCACGAGCGGGTCGAGAACGGGTGGAACGTCACCGGTGACACCTTCTATCGCGACGAGGACGGCTACTTCTTCTACTGCGCCCGCACCGATTCGATGATCGTGTCCTCGGGTTACAACATCGGTGCTCCGGAAGTGGAGGCCTGCATCGATATGCATCCGGACGTCGTGGACTCGGCGGTCATCGCCGAGGCAGACGCCGAACGCGGGCAGATCGTCAGCGCGTTCGTGGTACTTCGGTCGGGAGTCGCTCAGGACTCGGAGGCCGTGAAATCCATTCAGAACCATGTGAAAGCCGAACTGGCACCGTACAAGTACCCCAGACGGATTCGCTTCATCGACGCTCTGCCGAGGAATTCGAGCGGCAAACTCCAGCACTTCAAGCTTCGCGAAACGATAGAGGAGAGCACATCATGAGGATTGCCATCGTGGGTGGAGGGCCCGGCGGTCTCTACTTCGCCGCCCTCGCCAAACAACTCGATCCCAGTCATCGAATCGACGTGTGGGAACGCAACGCGCCCAACGACACCTTCGGCTTCGGTGTCGTGTTCTCGGACGAGACACTCGGCAGCATCGAAGGTGCAGACGCCGTCGTGCACACCGAGATGGAGCGGCGTTTCGCTCGGTGGACGGATATCGATGTCGAGATCGACGGCCGTCCGTACACGGTGGGCGGGCAGGGATTTGCGGCCATGAGCCGCAAGGAGCTGCTGGCCATCCTGCAGCAACGCGTCGCCGAGTTGGGCGTCGAGGTGCAGTACCGGAGCGAAGCACCGGACACCGATGTGCTGCGGGCGTCGTACGACCTTGTGATCGCCTGCGACGGTCTGAATTCCGCCGTCCGTACCCGGTACGCGGATGCGTTCCGGCCGACGCTCGATCGTCGCGACAACAAGTACATCTGGTTCGGTACCGACAAGGTGTTCGAGGCATTTCAATTCCTCGTCAGGAACACCGAATTCGGAACGATGCAGATCCACGGATATCCGTACTCGGATCAGGGTTCCACCTTCATCGTCGAGATGCACGAGGATGTCTGGCGGCGAGCCGGTCTCGACGCGACGGAGGACCAGCACTTCCCTCCTGGCGTGTCCGATACCTACGCGGTCGAACGTATTCGCGAGATATTCGCGGACGATCTCGGTGGTCACGACATTCTGACCAACAACTCGAAGTGGTTGTCTTTCCAGACTGTTCGCAACGAGCGGTGGTTCGACGACAACGTGGTGCTGCTGGGCGACGCGGCACACACGGCCCACTTCTCCATCGGGTCGGGAACCAAGCTCGCGATGGAGGACGCGCTGGCACTGGCCGCCTGCGTGCACGAACACTCGAACATCGCCGACGCCCTCGCTGCGTACCAGGCCGAGCGGAAGCCGGTGGTGGAAAGCACCCAGCGGGCGGCGCAGGCTTCGCTGGAGTGGTTCGAGAACATCGGTCTCTATGCCGATCAGGAAGACACGCAGTTCGTCTTCAATCTGTTGACTCGTTCTCGCAGAATCACATTCGACAATCTCGGCGAGCGCGACGGCGAATTCGCTGCACTGGTGCAGCAGCGGTTCGCCGATACGGTTGCGGGTGGAAAGGCAGCCGATTCGGCACCCGCGATGTTCCAGCCGGTGCGTATCGGCGAACTCGACCTGGTCAACCGCATCATGCTCTCGCCGATGGACATGTACACGGCCGTGGACGGTCTGCCAGGAGAGTTCCATCTCGTCCATCTCGGTTCCAAGGCGCTCGGTGGAGCAGGTCTGCTCATGACCGAGATGACCTGTGTGTCGCCGGAAGCTCGGATCACACTGGGCTGCCCGGGATTGTGGACGGACGGGCAACGCGATGCTTGGGCTCGGGTGACGTCATTCGTACACGGCAACAGTGCTGCGAAAATCGGAGTGCAGATCGGCCATTCGGGTCGCAAGGGATCGACGAAGCTGATGTGGGACGGTATCGACGAGCCGCTCGATTCGGGCAACTGGGAGCCGATCGGACCGTCGCCGCTACCGTACGGCGACGGATGCCATGTTCCGCGTGAGGCAACTCGCGAGGACATGGACGTCGTGGTGGCCGATTTCGTCACAGCGGCGGAGCGGGCCGTGGCCGCCGGCTTCGACCTGATCGAAGTCCATGCGGCACACGGGTATCTGCTCTCGTCCTTCCTGTCTCCGGTGGCGAACGTCCGAACGGACTCCTACGGCGGCAGCCTCGAGAACCGCCTGAGGTTCCCGCTCGAGGTCTTCGACGCCGTCCGGCGCGCGGTCCCGTCGAGCTTCCCCGTCTCCGTTCGTATCTCGGCGACCGACTGGGCTCCGGACGGAAACACCGTGGAGGACGCCGTCGAGATCGTTCGGGCGTTCGTCGAACACGGTGCCGCCGCCATCGACGTGTCCTCCGGACAGGTGACCAAGGACGAGAAGCCGGCGTTCGGGCGGTCGTATCAAACTCCGTTCGCCGATCGGATACGTCACGAGGTAGCCGCGGCCGCGGGAGTGGCGGTCATCGCCGTGGGGGCGATTTCGTCGTACGACGACGTCAATTCCATTCTCCTTGCCGGCCGAGCAGACATCTGTGCGCTCGGCCGTCCGCACCTCTACGACCCACAGTGGACGCTGCATGCTGCAGCGGAGCAGGAGTACCGAGGACCCGGAGCGCAATGGCCGGTGCAGTGGCACGCGGGCCGGCGACGCCCACCGACCTCTCGTACCGACAAGGTCCCGCCGCGCCTGTCGTTGCTTCGGGACGGTTCGGAGAACGCCGCCCATGTGCGCTGGCAACCGAGAAGTACAGTGCCTGCATGACTTTCTCGTTGACGGGCCGGGTCGAATGGGTGGATACCGATGCCGCAGGCATCTACCACAACAGCACAGTCGTCCGGTTCGTGGAATCCGCCGAGGCCGCACTCGTTCGCGAGTGTGGCCTCGTCGGCTATTTCCCGGTGGCCCCCCGAGTTCGGTACGAGGTCGATTTCCACGCACCGCTGTATTTCGGGCAGGAGGTCACGACGGACCTCGACATCGCACACCTCGGATCGTCGTCGATGCGGTTCGAGTTCTCGATCTGGGGTGAGGCGTTCGAGGGGCGAGACCGTGAACTTGCGGCACGAGGTTCGTACGTGACGGTGCACATCGATCGCTCAGTCTCGAAAGCCGTTGCCACGCCGTGGCCGTCGCAGTGGCGAGACGTTTTGCAGCGTCTGGTGGAAGACCCTGCTGGGCCTGCTCAGGACGCGAGAGTCTGAGACGGGCTCAGGCCGAACTCGGCGCGATAGAACTGCGAGAACCGGCCGAGGTGGAAGAACCCCCACCTGGTCGCAACTTCGGTGACGCTGGTTCCGTCGGGAGCAGCGTCGAGTAGATCGGCGTGCGCTCGTGCCAGGCGAGCTCTCCGCAGTTCCTCGAGCGGCGTCGTTCCGCGCTCACGTTGGAAGGCGGCCTGCAGTGTTCGCGGACCCACGCCCACTCTGGTAGCCAATTCAGCAACGCGCCAGGGGTATTCGGGCTGTTCGTGGATCAGATCCAGTGCGCAACGAACTGTTCGAGACGTCACAGCAATGTGCGTCGACTGCGATGGCTGCGTGGAAGAGTTCGGTTGCGCTGCAAGCAGTCCCGCTACGATGACCTGCTCGAAGTGGCTTGCGGCCAAGGGGGAGGAGAGTATCCCGGTTTCTCGTTCGGCCTCGTCGCAGGCAAGATGCACGATTCTCATCCAGCTCGACATCGCCGGTGAATTCATGTCCACGAGTGGGTGGAACACGACGGGATCGGACGAGCCACCGGGCTCGGATGATGCTGCCGACTGAACCGCGTCGCGTGGGATGTGCACGAGAAGTTGTTCGCAGTCGGCCGACCATTCCATGTCGACGTGCAGGGTCGGTGACGGCAGGGAGGCGAACCGTCGGTCGGATTGCACGACGGTATCGCCCACCTGGACTCGCGCGGTGCCGTTGAGCGGGATCTGCACGAGGTAGAAGGACTCGAAGGCACCGGGGGTGATGCGCACGTCCTGCCCGTAGCGGAGGTAGTTGATGCCGATTCCGCCGACCGAGGCAGCATTGTGGACCACTGACAGCGCACCTTGACGGGACTTGACCGTCAGCCGATGCGGGCAGAACGACCGGCCGACGGACGAGCGTGCCTCGTCGAGGTCGGCTGTGGCCAGCACGGGGTGACGGCGAAGCAGAGCGGGCATGACGGTCCTCACCTTCCGGGCTGTGTGACCTCCATCATAGCCGCGGAATGTTGCGAGGATGTATCGATCGTCGAAAATCGACGATACTGTTGCTCGCCTCTGTGGGTCCGGCTTCTCAGTGACCCCGGTATCTCAATGACCCTTGAACGCCTCGGCGAGCCACCATGCACCGCCGTCTGCGGCGATCTTGGCATCGACGACCATGACCCCCTCCGGTGCTGCCGCCCAGCTACGCACCTCGTCCAGGTCGTCGAGACTGCGTACCGTCACGCCGCGGGCACCGAATCCTCGTGCGACAGCGGCGATATCGATGTCGGGGAAAGTGACTGTCGTCAGATCTGCAGGCGCTCCGTCATTCGGTAGGTGTTGGAAGTGGTGTACCTCTGCGCCGTACGCCGCGTCGTTGTACACCGCGACGATCATCGGACGGCCGAGTCGGACCGCCGTTTCGAGTTCCGAGATGCCCATCATGAATCCGCCATCACCGGTGCCGATCACCGCAAGGCGGTCGGGTTGTGCCAGTGCTGCTCCGATGCCACTGGACAATCCGAGGCCGATGGATTGAAACGCCTGGGTGAAGCAGAAACCCATGTGATCGGGTACGCGAAGGTACGTCGACGGATAGCCCATGAAATTTCCGGAGTCGATGGCCACTACACGGTCCGTGGGCAGCATCTCGTCCAAGGCCTTCGTGAACGGGCGCGGATCGATGGTCGCCGAGGTGGACAGGTCCTCGGTCTCGGTGTCGTTCCACCATCGACGAGCCTCGAGCTCGGTCGAGACCTCCGGCGTCCGGTAACCGGTGCGCGCCGCGGACCGACCACTCAGTTCGGTGAGAACGTCGATCGCGGTCGATGCGCAGTCGCCGTGAATTCCGAGGTCGACCGGTCGATGCGCACCGAGGGCGGAGGCGGTGTCGTCGATCTGAACCACTCGGGCGTGCGATCCGATCAACGATCCGTGTCGCATCGTCCACATGTTCAGCGCGCAACCCCACCCCACCACGAGGTCGGCGTCGGAGATCAGTTGTGCGGTCAGCGGCGCGGAGAACCCGCCGGAGATTCCCAGATCGAATTCCTCGCCCCGAAACAGGCCGTTGGCGACGGCAGAGGTCGCGACAAGTGCGCCGGCATGCTCGGCCAGGGCCGAGATCTGCGAGCCTGCAGCGCGTCCGCCACGGCCGGTGACGAACACCGGTCGCGACGCTCCCTCCAATAGGGCCACGAACTGCTCGACCGCCGACTGCGCCGGACGCACCGGCTCGGGAGCCGCGGGTCGCGTGGCGGTACCGACGTATTCCGGTGCGGGAGAGGACTGTACGTCGAGCGGTAGGTTTAGCACCACGGTACGACGGTCGTGCACGGCGGTCTGCCACGCTCGGGTCACGTCCGCGACGGCGGTCGCGGCCGAGTGCACCCGCTCGGACACAGCGCCGACGCTGCGGGCCAGTGCGTCCTGATCGATGCGGAAGTTCGACAATCGTGACGATGCAGCAACGTCTGCGGCCAACACGATGACGGGGGTGCGGCTCTTGGCGGCCTCGCCGATGCCGGTCATCGCATTCGTCAGCCCGCAACCCTGGTGCACGCTGACGATTGCGGGTAACGACGCAAGCCGAGCGAATCCGTCGGCCATCGACGCAGCGCCCCCTTCGTGGCGTGCTGCGGTGTAGGGGATGCCGCGTGCGATGAGGGCGTTGGTGACGTCGAAGTTACCGCTACCGACGACACCGAAGATGTGGCCGACGCCGAGATCGGCGAGAACGTCCGCCACCAGGTGCGCAACCGTGCGCGTCATGCCGGCACGAACGCGAGAACGCGTGCAGGAGAGCCGGTTCCGCCGACGATCGGGAGCGGTGACACCACGAGTACCGCACCCGTGACGGGGAGTTGGTCGAGGTTCTGCAGTTGGGTGACCCCGTACTTGTCCGCACCGAGCAAATGGTGGTGGACAGGAAACATCGGTTCCATCGCGGCCGCCTGGCCGGCGTCCACGCCCACGGTCTCGACGGCGAATCCGGAGATGGCCGACTCGGCGAGCCACTGCGCACCTGCCACCGACACGCCGGGACTGTGGGGGCCGCTGTCGTCTGCATTCAAGAACGCTTCTGCGTCCTGGTTGCGAGCACTCCATCCGGTGCGGAAGACCAGCCAGGCGTTGTCCGGAAGGGGGCCGTTCTTCGCTACGAACTCCTCCAGATGGGCGGGCTCGAGCAGAAAATCCGGATTCGACGCGACCTCGGCGGTGAAGTCCAGCACCACGGCGGGGCCGACGAGTCGCGAAGGGGGAATCGTGTCGACGGTGTGACCGCTGCGGCCCGTCGCCCAGTGGGCGGGCGCATCGACGTGCGTTCCGGTGTGCTCGCCGGTGTGAATGTTGTTCCATCCCCAGCCCGGTCCTGCATCGTCGAAGTTGCTGACGGGCTCGAGTGACAGGGAGATCGTGTTCGCGAACGGTGCCGGCAGCGCCAGCACCGGTGTCGTGGACGACAGGGGTGCCGTCAGGTCGACGACGCGTATTGCGCCGTTGGCCAGATCGGTCAACAGGCTGGTCAGTGTCGAGGTTGTCGCTGGAGCGGTCATCGGTCGAGCCTTTCGTCGGTTCTGTCGAAGTTGGTGTTCGAGCTGGGTCGATATCTCATGCCCGTAGGCCGCGCTGTCGCAGACGGGGCAGAACCTCGTCGACGAAGTACGGCAATTCTGCTGCATAGTCGACGAATGCCAATGTCGTCCCGGCCAACCCGCTCGCTGCCAGTTTCTCGATACTGTCCGTGATCTGATCGGGGGTGCCGACGAGGGGGTAGCTACCGTGGCCTGCGGCGAAGCGAGGGCGGAAGTTGGCGAGCATCTCGGGTGAGAACGATTGAGCATGCAAGCCCTGGAGCGCCATGAGGTTGTCGACGGCCTGCCAGTCCGCGTTGGTGTCCGCGTAGTACTCCAGGTAGTCCAGGGCCTCCTGCTCGGTCGGGCGACACACCACGTGGGAGAGCGTCAACACCCCGATCGACCGGTCGTTCGTTTCGGCAGCGGCGCGGACATCGGTCACCGTCGCGGCAGCATTGTCGAAGTCCTGCACCGGGGTGAACAGGAAGTCTGCGTTCTTCGCCGCGAACGCCCGACCCTGTGGTGATGCCCCCGCGTTGAGGACCGGCACCCGCCCGTTCACAGGCTTCGGATCGGAGTGGACGCCTTCCAGATGAAAGAAGTTACCGTCGAAATCGAACGGACCCACTTCGGTCCACAGCTTCGTCACGACGTCGAGCCACTCCTGCCCGAATGCATATCGGTCGTCGTGGTTGGACGGTAGTTCCATCCCGAACGCGCGGTACTCGGGCTCGTTCCACCCGGCGACGATGTTGAGCCCCGCCCTGCCGCCTCCGATGCGGTCGAGGGTGGCGATCTGCTTCGCGGTGACGATCGGGTGGTTGAACGCGGTATGCACGGTGGCGAACACAGTGATGTTCGACGTCCGGGCAAGCAGTGCAGCCGCCCACGCAATGGGTTCGAGAACACCTTCGTGGAAGTTCGTCTCGCCGCCGTAACCGATCCACCGGGCGATGGGGAGGAGAAAGTCCAGGCCGGCCTCGTCGGCGATCTGTGCGCCTGCGAGATTGTCCTCCCACGATCCCGACCACCGTTCGGGGACCTTGGTCACGGCCAGGCCGCTGCTGCAGTTCGCCGAGAACAAACCGAGCGCGAAGTGCGTGGAGTCGGAAAGAGAAGGCATCGCTTCGTCCTATCGTTCGTGGGTGCTCGGTGACCGAGCAACATGACGATATAGCGGCTAAATTACTGTCGTCATGTTTTCGATGTAAATTTCTCGATCGCGCTGCGGACGCGATCGACTCCGCGCGTGCGACGAGATCGCGCGAGCAGTTGCTGGGCAACCAGGTGGCCCGAGCCGCCGCCGAGTCCGGGACCGGGGTGCGTGAAGGCACCGATGTGGAACAGTCCGTCGACTCCGGTTCGATGGCCCGTGCCGGTGCCGGGACGCCAGAGCAATGATTGGTCGATTTCGGCCGCACCGCCGTAAGGATCGCCTGCGACGGCGTTGGCGTTCGCAGCCGTCAGCGCTGTCGGCGAAATGGAATACGAATCCAACACGGTCGAGCGCAGGCCCGGTGCGTAACGCTCGATCGAGTCCAGAACCCGATCGACGTATGCCGCCGTCGTGCCGGTACTCCACGTGCCGTCCGTCGAAATCGACCCCGCAGCATCACCTTTGGGCGCGAACGGTAGCTCCTGAAGCTGCACCCACAAAGTGGCCTTGCCCGCCGGAGCGCGGCTGGGATCGAGTGCGCACTGCTGACCGACGACGATCGTGGGATCGGCGGGGAGCAGACCTGATTCGGCTTGTGCACAGGCGATTCCGGTGCTCGATGCCCCGTTTCCGATGTGCACCAGCGGCACCTCGTCCAATCGCGAATCGGACCACCGAACGGGACGGTCCAGCGCGAAATGCAGCTGCATCGCGGCCCGGCCCGGGCGATGCCGATCGGCCGCGCGCTTGCCCGCAGCCGGAACGACCGCTGGATCGAGCAACGTGTCGTACAGTCTCGGCGTTGCCGCCGATGCGATCACCGCCCGCGTTGCCGACAGTTTCTCCTCGGCGAGATGTACGGCAACGGCGCGACCGGACCGAGTCTCGATTTGCGCCGCGGACTCACCGAGAATCACCGTCACCCCGCGCTCGCTGAGCACGCGCGCGAATGCGGTCACGAAATTGTCCGCGCCTCCGGTCACCACAGGGAGTCCGGCCGCATGCATGGTGAAGGCCATGATCGGCAGCATCAGCCCACCGGTCGCGTGATCGGGCGACAGGCCGGCGTGCAGAAGCCACGGAGACCAGAGGTGATCGGCTTCGAAGCCGCGAAAGCGCTCGCGAATGAGCGCGCGTCCGCTCTGCGCCGAGACCCGCAACATGTCGATGCTGCCGTCCACGCCGAGTGCGCGCGCCATCGATGCACCCAGGCGGGCGAGATCGAACGGCCGCAATTCCGAACCCAAGGCACCGAACACGTGCGGCGACCAGGACTCCAGCTCGGCCAACATCGCTGCATACGCCACGCGGTCGTGTTCGTGCTCGAAGCTGTCGGCGGTCTTCACCGGGTCGCGATGTGCCACTGCCACACCGTGATCGGACACCGCGGCTGTGACGGCGCCGTCGGTGTTGGAATACGTCAGGCCATGACGGTGCAGGTCGTCCCCGAGCGACGCGTACGCGCCACCGGTGACGAACAAGGGGTGCCAGGAACTGAACGTGTCGTGTACGAACCCGGGACGCGTCAACGAGTCCGAGGCAATGAATCCGCCCAGTTTCTCGCGCTCGTCGACCAGCGCTACCGACCATCCCGCGCCGGCCAGTTCTGCGGCTGCGACCATCCCGTTGATTCCTGCACCGATCACAACGGCGTCGAACGTGCGGGTGGTCACCCGTGGATCCGCTTCTTCAGTGTCTGCACGATTCCACGGTAGTCACTCGGGTTCACTGGAAACAGCCACTGCTTCGCCCGCGTCACCATCGACACGTTGATGCCGATGTCGTTGAGCGTTTCGTCGATGTTGTGCACGGAGAACGGAATGATGTTGGTTCCTCGCGCGTGATTGCCGTTGGTGCGTTCGCGCATCCAGGCAAGGCGTTTCGCAACGGACGCTCGCATCTCGTCATCGGACGGAAGTGTGTGATTGCCGCCGAGCAGTGAACCGATCCACAACGCGGACGTCTCTGCCGACAGCGGTGAGAAGAACGAGGAGTTGTACCCGGCGAAACTCAGATCCGACACCCCGACGGGATGGATCTGCTGATGCAGAACGTAGTCACCGTTGGCATCGGTGAACCGGCGCAGCACATCGGGGGACAGGAACGGGATGTTCTGCTTCCAACCGGTAGCCGCGAGCACGACATCCGCCCGGATGACCGTGCCGTCCGACAATTCGGCCTGCGGATATCCGTCCTTCTCGAGCAGCCGCACGATGGTGGTTTCGCGGCGCACGTCGATCGACCCGTGGGCGATTCCCTCGAAGAATCCTTCCGAGACCAGGGACACCGTCGATCGTGCGATGTCGGCGAACGAACCCTCGGGAACGAGGCCGAGCTTCTTGAGCCCGAGCTGTTTGGTGGTGACGCTTCCGACGCTGGACACCATCGAGTCCGCGATCGTGGAATCGGCTGCGTGGAGCACTCTTTCGACGCCGTTGACCGAGTGATAGCGAAACAGCCCCTCGCCGAGTCGAGTCAACATGATGAACTTGTAGTTGACGATATTGCGAATCTTGCGGGGCAACTTCCACAACAGCTCGCGTGCGACCACGGTGGTGGAGGCCGCGACTGTCGACACCTCGACGGTGATGTCGCAGGCGGACTTGCCGTATCCGACGATGATCGCGTGCTTGCCGTCCACCTGATCCAGGCTGTGCAGGTCCCCGGCGGGGAAGATCTGGCCCCCGGCCGCAAGGAAGACGTCTGCACCGTCGAACGCCGGAACGAAGGGGTCGGAGAAGATGCCGCTGGCGAGAATCAGATGATCGACGTGCTCGGTGTTGGTGATCGCCTCGTCTCCGTGCACCGCTGCATCCGTACGTTTCGTGGTGACGTCCCAGCCGCCGGTGGGGGTCGGGGAGGCGTCGATCACCTCGGTGTCACAGTGCACGCGATCCATGAGATCGAATGTGCGAGCGTAGTTTTCGAGATAGGACTGGACCTGCTCGCCCGATGGCCATTCGGGGTAGTGCTTCGGCATCGGCATCTCGGACAACGCGTAGGTGCCCTTGTTGTTCTGCGTCTTCAGTCCCGGGTAACGACGCGTCGCGCTCCATACACCGCCGACGTCGGGAGCCTTTTCGTACACGACGACGTCGTGCCCCAATTCGCTCAGTACCCGCGCGGAGGACAGTCCGGCGAACCCGGCACCGACGATGGCGATGGTCTTGCTGGGATGGATGCTGTGAACACTCATGAGGGATCCTGTTCGGCGAGAAGGGGAATGGCTGGAGTGGCTTGCTCGGGGCCCATGGCGGAGTAGCCGCCGTCCGCGGCCCAATCGGCACCGGTGACGACCGAGGCCGCGTCGGACACGAGGAAGGCGACGACATTGCCGACTTCGCTGGGGTCACCGACACGTCCGGTCAGGTGGAACGGCGCGGCAACCCGATCGGTCTTGACCCGATCGCCGCCGGAGAGGTTGTCCATGATCGCGGACCACGTCCAACCCGGGCTGACCGAGTTGACCCGAATTCCGTCGGGGGCGAGGTCCATGGCCATCGACCGGGTGAGCTGAGCTATCGCAGCCTTGCCCGCTGGGTACACCCAGCGACCGGTTTGCGCCACCGAGCTCGAGATCGACGTGAAGTTGACGATGGACGCGTGTCGGCTCGCTTTCAGGTGGGGGTGTGCGGCCTGTACCAGCGCAACCATGCTCACGACGTTGACGTTCAGAGCCGTGAGCCAATCCGCACGCGTGGTCGTGAAACCGTCGTCGATGTAAACAGCCGCCAGGTTGACCACGATGTCGAGGCCGCCGTGTTCGGCGACCGTGTCTGCGACGAGAGTCGCCAACGCCGCGTCGTCGGTGACGTCGACTCGGCGGAAGGTGACCGTGGAGCTCGACGCCTCCTGTGCGACGCGTCTGCCGTTCTCTTCGTCGATGTCGGCGATGACGACGGACGCGCCGTGATCGGCGAGCACCTGTACGACTCCGCGCCCGAGCAGCGTGGCTCCGCCGGTGACGATGGCCGTGCGTCCTGTCAGGTCTGCGGTTGTCACGGTGGCCTCCCTTGCGATAGGAGAGCCACAACTGGCGGGCCCTCGGTAGCGAGGGACATTACGGAGACCGGGGAAGCTCGAATATCCAAAATGCGCACCGATAGTCCCGATGACGCACCGATCACAATCGGAAGGCGTGAACCTCACCGGCTTGGGTTCCCACAGATCTGACTGGACGACCGATACAGCGGGTTTCGTTTCCGCTGAGTTGGTTCTGTCGCCCGCTAGCGGCCTGAATTAGCATCGCGAGTGCGTCGGTCTCGACCGACATCGCGGCTAATCCGCGCTGCGCGTCAATCGTTCGGGTTGCGTCGATCTGACGGCACGCGGCGGCGTCGTCTGCGAGAGCACGTCTCATACACCGCAACGACCGCCACCTCAGCCGAGCCGAAGAACATTTCCTCGCCCTCGTCTCCGATGGGGCACCCAGAAAAGGAGCTACACAATGAAGTCGCGCACGTTCAGCGTCAACTCTCGCAACTACGTTCTGCCGCAAGCGCCGGTGGTGGTGATCTGCATCGACGGAAGCGAGCCCGACTACCATGTCGAGGCGATGAAGGCCGGTCAGATGCCCTGGCTGACAGGCATTCTCGACGGCCAGTCGAGTTCCTGACCCGCCCACTGCGCAATGCCGGCCTTGACCAACCCGAACAACGTCTCCATCGCTACCGGTCATCCTCCCAAGGTTCACGGCATCAGCGGCAACTACATCTTCGACACCGCGACCGGTGAAGAGGTGTTGATGAACGACAAGCGATTCCTGCGAGCGCCCACCGTTTTCGGGGCCGCCAACGAGAGCCGGCCTCGACGTGGTGGTGGTGACCGCAAAGGACAAGTTACGCCGTCTCCTGGGGGCCGGACTCGTGGAAGAGGGGCCCAGCATGAGCGGTGGCGCCACATTCGAAATGCCCTCTCGGACCGGCATCTGCTTCTCGGCGGAGAAGGCCGATCAGGCCACTGTGGCGGAGAACGGGATCGAAAACGTTCTCGAGTTGGTTGGAAAGCCACTACCGCAAGTGTATCGGCGGACCTCTCGGAATTCGCGCTGGCTTCCGGGGTCAAGATCCTCGAGACCCGAGGTGCGGACCTGATGTATCTGACATTGACCGACTACATTCAGCACAAGCACGCACCCGGGACCGAGGTGGCGAACGATTTCTACGCCATGATCGACTCCTACGCAGCCAAACTGGATGCGTTGGGAGCAGTAGTCGTGCTCACTGCCGACCATGGAATGAGCGCAAAGACCGACGCTGCCGGCGTGACGCGCGTGGTCTATGTCGAGGACGAGGTACGCCGCATCCTCGAAGTGGCTTCGACAGATGCCAACAGCGAGGGCGCAGAGGGTATCCGCGTCATCCTGCCGATCACAGATCCGTACACGGTGCATCACGGCGCTCTCGGATCTTTCGCCAGCATCTATCTGCCCGGTGACGCGGACCAGGATCTGGTCATCGAACAACTGCGCACGTTGGACGGGGTGCAAGCAGTGCACACCCGGGAGGAAGCGGTCGACATCTACCAGCAGCCGGCCGACCGCATCGGAGACGTAGTGCTGCTGGCGGAAGCCGGTACGGCTGTGGGCCGGTATGCCGAGTGGCACGATCTGAGCGGATTGGACGCGCCACTCCGCTCTCATGCATGGAGCTCTCGGTGAACTGCACATTCCGTTCATCATCAACCGCCGTCTACCGCAGCCCGAGCCAATCGACGAGCCTTACGGCCAGCCGGCGGTGGTGCTGCACAACTACGACGCGTTCTGGATAGCAACAACATTGGTCAGCGAAGCAGAGGCCATCGCTTCCAGCTGAACAACGGCCAGCGTCTTGCTCGTCACAGCGCGAACCACCCGACCTCCGACGGTAGGTTCGCCCGTGGGGGCGGTAGCGCCGTTCAATCCCGGTAGATAGTTCTCCACCGCATGTATGCGGTTTGTGCACATCTGTTGCCCGCAAACGGTTTTCCCCGTTTCCGACAAGCTGCGCGACCGCCATGGGGGCCAGCACGGAGGTGGCCGGGTCTTCGTGAACATCGAAGTGTCCGCCTGCCTCGAGCGAGACGAATCCGTGCACCAGACTCCACAACTGGGCAGCGATCTCCTCCGGGTCGTCGATGTCGATTCTTTTCTCGGTCTTCATTCGCTCGCAGGCGCGCACGAGCACGCCGTATGCCTCGCGAAAATGATGCTGTGGCGGCGTTGGAGGCGGTGTTGCCCGGTACGTTCCGCGCGTGGACAGTCCGAACATCATGTCGTAGAGGTGTGGGTTGCTTCGAGCCATCTCGCGGGTGGCCAATGCCATCGCGAACAGTTGAACACTAGGATCGTCGTCGGATGCTTCGGCGTCGAGCAGTGCGGCGCGGAGTGACGAGTATCCGTGAATGACCACTTCGTCGAGTAGTCCGCGTACACCGCACAAGTGATGATAGACGGTGATCGTCGAAACGCCGGCCTCGTCACTGATGCGGCGCACTTTCTGCGGCCGAATTTCGATGCGCGGACTGTGGCGGGTGAACTGGGTACGATGTTCAGAGCGCTACGGGCGATCGACGCCACCGTCCTCACCATGACGTTTCCTCGACTCGCCCACCCCGTACCGGGTAAGGCGGTCATCGCCAGGCGTTTGACCGAGCTGAACGCCGAGATGCGCAAGGTGGCAGAAGAATTTGGTGTCGTGGTAATCGATCTCGAGCAGCACCACGTGGCATCGGACCCTCGGCTGTGGAGCTAGGATCGTCTGCATCTCAACGAGACAGGGCATACACGGTTCGCCGTCGCCGCCCCGTACGCCCTCGGTCTTCCGGGTGCCACCGACGCCTGGAATCGAGAGCTGACGCCTCTCGCGCGCACGCACCCGTTGGCGCGAGTTCGTGCCGACATGACCTGGGCTGGAATGTTTCTCGCGCCGTGGTTGACTCGCCGTGTCCGGAGGCGCTTCTCGCGTGACAGCCGTACGGCCAAACGGCCGGAGCTGACTTCGGTGCTCGGACGGGCCGTCGACCCGCATGGCGGCGGGAGCGGAATCGTCCAACCGCTATAGGTCCGGCAGACGAAGACAGCGATGCCTCCATCCGAACTGTCGGATGGAGGCATTGCTGTCGTCGGCCTATGTGGCCGATGTGGGACCTTTCACTGCTGGGCAGTGCCTGCACGTCGAGACCGAAGTTCTTCGGTGACGCTGGGCAGTCGCTTCTCCAGTCCGTACGTTCCGATCGCGACGGCCTGGAGACAGCCGATGGCCGCAGGCAGGATGATGTAGAGCCACATGATCCCGTTGCTCGTTGCCTCGGTGACCGCGGCGGGGTTGTACGAGATGGCGGCAAGGCTCCAGGCGAGCAGTCCGGAGCCGATTGCTGCGCCGATCTTGGTGCTCATGCTGTACCCGGCGAAGAGAAGGCCCTCGTCCCTGGAACCGCTCTGGTATTCGTTCCATTCGACCGTGTCAGCAATCAGAGCGGAGGTGGCAACGAAGCCGAATCCGCCGGCAATGTTGGCGACGAAGAAGACCACGAGGAACAGGATCAAATTCTCCTGAAGGAACACGAGGGAGAGGGTCAGCAGGATGGACACTGCCAGGCCCACGATAATTCCGCGGCGCTGACCGAGTCGTGCGAGTACCGGTGCGGTGACGAAGGATCCAGCGATCGCGGACACCGAGAACGTCAGCAGAATGTAGCCGATGGCTGCCGGGTTGTTCAGGACGTACAGGGCGTAGTAGATGGTGCCGCCGGTGATGACACCGAGGCGCGCGAAGGCGAGGAGTGAGAACGCGAAGACGGACAGCCACGGGCGATTGCCGAGCAGATTCTTCACCGGTGTCATGAAATGTCCACGGTTGCGCGAGACCGGCGTGAGGGGGACGCGCTCCTTGGCGGTGGCGAAGAAGAACCAGAGCATGGCCCAGGCGGCTACTGCGTACAGGGTGATGGTGAGCATGAAGCCGAGACGCGAATTGGGGGCGCCACCGAACAACACGATCAGCGGTTGCGTTGCCGTCGAGACGATCACGAGGCCCACGCCGAGGCCGAACGTCTTGTATCCGGCCAGCTTCATGCGGGTTCCCGAGTCGCGGGTGGACATCGCGATGGCAGCACCGTAGGGAACGTTGACCAGGGAGTAGGCCAACCCGACGAGCAGGAACGTGGCGGCCGCCCAGGCGATCGTCGGGAAATCGTCTCCACCGGCAGGTGTGGTGAAGGCAAGAACCGAGAGCACCGCCAGCAGCGGGGCACCGAACAACAGGAATGGGCGGGCGCGACCCCATCGTGTACTGGTGCGGTCGAGCATCAGGCCGACAACCGGATCGAAGAATGCGTCGAGTACGCGTGCGCCCAGGATGATCGTGCCGGCGATGCCGGCGCTGATCAGCGCGACGTCGGTGTAGAAGAACAGCAGGTACGTCGAGACTGTCGTCCAGGCGAGGTTGAACGCCAAGTCGCCGAGAACGTACGCGCCTCTCTCGCGACCCCGTACTGCCCTGGGATCGTCGGGGTCTCCGATATCCACAGCCACGGCATCGTTGGTGGGTGGCTGAGTCAGTCCTCGGGTGTCGGTCATGGTCACATTCCTCTTGTTGTGCGGCCTACGTCACACCATGTTGTGTCCCAGAAGGACATAAGTCAAGCCCTAGTTTCGAATGGCCTCCGTCCCACCTGTAGGGGCAGGCCTGTTGTAGTTCGGACCCAGTTGCACTTAACTGTGACGTGACCAAGGAGAACGACATGTCTTTGCAGCATTCGTACACACCCGACGGAGTACCGTTCCGGGATCTCAACCACAACGGTGTCATGGAGCCGTTCGAGGACGCCAGGCTCACCGCCGAGGAGCGGACCGACGATCTGTTGGGGCGGCTCTCGATCGAGGAGAAGATCGGACTTTTGTTCCAGACGGTCATGCCGTCGAACGATCCCGGTGATCACGACACTCCTGGGCCGTTCGGTCCGCACACGCAACGGGACCATGTTCTCGGCCGTTTCATCAATCATTACAACGTGATGGCGCTGCCCGATGCTCGAACGACCGTCCGTTGGTACAACGCCTTGCAGACGCTGGCCGAGCAAGCACCGCACGGCATTCCGATCACGATAGCCAGCGACCCGCGGCACGGTTTCACCGAAAACGTAGGAATGGCTCTGTCGGCGGGATTCCTGTCCCAGTGGCCGGAGCTGTTGGGGCTCGCGGCAATCGGCGACGAGTCGCTCGTGCGTACCTTCGCCGACGTGGCCCGACGCGAATATCGCGCACTGGGAATCCGGTCGGCCATTCACCCCCAGATCGATCTCGCGACGGAGCCGCGCTGGGCGCGTCAGATGCAGACGTTCGGCCAGAGCGCTGAGGTCACGTCACGATTGGCATCGGCGTATCTCGCTGGGCTGCAGGGGGATACCGTCACACAGGACAGTGTCGCCACGTGCGCGAAACACTTTCCCGGAGGTGGTCCACAGAAAGACGGCGAGGACCCACACTTTCCGTACGGCAGGGAGCAGGTCTACCCGGGCGAACGCTTCGAATATCACCTCGAGCCCTTCCGTGCAGTCATCGCTGGTGGCGTCAGCGCGATGATGCCGTACTACGGCATGCCCGTCGGGCTCGTCCGAGGCGACGAGGACATCGAAGAGGTGGGGTTCGGGTTCAGCGAGCAGATCGTCACGGGACTGCTTCGCAACGAGCTCGGATTCGACGGAGTCGTCGTGAGCGACTGGGGCATCATCACTGATATCACCGTGGGAAACAAGCCGTTTCCCGCCAAGGCCTGGGGGCTGGAAGATCGCACCCCGCTCGACCGTCTTGCCGCTGCGATCGCAGCTGGTGTCGACCAGCTCGGCGGTGAGGCATGTACCGAGCTGTTGTCGGAACTGGTGAGCACAGGAGCCGTGAGCCTCGATCGTGTCGATGCGTCGGCTCGGCGTGTACTGCTCGTGAAATTCCGCCTCGGACTGTTCGACGATCCGTACGTCGACGAAGAGACGGCCGCCACGACCGTCGGTCATGCCGACTTTCGAGCCGCCGGCCATCGAGCCCAGGCCGAGGCGATCACCGTGTTGACGAACGACGGCGTACTGCCGTTGCGCGCCGATGTTGCGGTGGTCGTCGCGGGGATGGACGCCGACTCGGCGTCAGGGTACGGGCGGGTGGTCGACACCCCGGAGGAAGCGGACGTGGCGATAGTCCGGCTCGCCGCTCCGTTCGAGCCGCGCGATACGTATTTCCTCGAAAACGCAACGCATCAGGGTTCACTCGACTTCCCCGACGATGTCATCGCACGGATCACCGAACTGGCAAAGAAGGTCCCCGTGGTCGTCGACGTCTATCTGGACCGACCCGCGATTCTCGCACCGATCACCTCGGTTGCCGCCGCAGTCGTCGTCGATTTCGGAGCCTCGGACACCGCCCTTCTCGACGCGTTGAGCGGTCGTATCCAGCCGCGAGGCCGACTGCCGATCGAGATCCCCAGGTCCATGGATGCAGTTCGTAACAGTAGGCCAGACGTGCCGTCGGACACGGTCGATCCGTTGTTCCCCTTTGGATTCGGACTCGATCTTCCGCGGAGGGAAGCAGGTCAGTAAACCGCGAAACCCCGGTAGTGCCGATGGAATCGGTACTACCGGGGTTCTGTGAGGCTGTTCCCCAGCTCCGAATCAGTCCGAGGTCTGCGCGAAGGCCGAATCGAACGCTGCTGTCGGCGGGTCGAAGAGTTTCGACCGAACGAAGTTCAACGCATCCGGTGCGCCGACCAGACGATTCATGCCGGCGTCTTCCCATTCTATGGAAATCGGCCCGGAGTAACCGATCTGGTGCAGCGCACGAAAGCATCGCTCCCAGGGAACGTCGCCGTGGCCGGTGGAGACGAAGTCCCATCCGCGTCGGCCGTCCGCCCATGCGAGGTGTGACCCCAATCGACCATTACGGCCGTTTCCCACCGCAAGCGAAACGTCCTTGCAGTCGACGTGGTAGATCCGATCCGCGTAATCGAGAATGAAGCCGACCGGGTCGATTTCCTGCCACATCATATGGCTGGGATCCCAATTCAGTCCGAACGCCTCGCGGTGCCCGATGGCGTCCAGGGTTCGCTGCGTCGTCCAGTAGTCGTACGCAATTTCGGACGGATGCACCTCGAGCGCGAATCTGACTCCGACCTCGTCGAACACGTCGAGAATCGGATTCCACCGATCGGCGAAATCGCGGTATCCGGCGTCGATGACCTCCTGGCTCACGGGCGGAAACATCGCCACGTACTTCCAGATCGCAGAACCGGTGAACCCGACCACAGTGCGCACGCCGAGTCTCGCGGCGGTTCGGGCTGTGTTCTTCATTTCCTCGGCGGCGCGCTGCCGCACACCCTCGGGATCGCCGTCACCCCAGACCGAGTCCGGAAGCATCGCGCGGTGACGATCGTCGATGGGGTCGTCGCAGACTGCTTGACCCTTCAGATGGTTCGAGATGGCGAACACCTGCAAGCCGTGCTCGGCGAGGACGGCCTTCTTCTCCGCGATGTACTCGTCGTCCACCGCACCGCGATCAGGGTCGAGATGGTCTCCCCAGCAGGCGATTTCGAGACCGTCGTATCCCCATTCCGCGGCCAGTCGGCAGACCTCGACGAAAGGTAGGTCTGCCCATTGCCCGGTGAACAGGGTGACCGGACGAGCCGCGGTGCTCACCGCCGGCTCGCGAGGGTACGCAGCAGCGCGTGCGAACGGCGAACCTGATCGTTACCCCGGTAGGGCTCGCGACGGCCCTCGTATTCACTCGACAACCATCCGTTCCAGCCGGCATCCTGCAGGGCCGCAATGATCTGTGTCCAGGGGACATGCATGTCGGTCAACGTGTCGTCCACCTCGGCGAACTTCGCCTGAATGAAGTGGACGTGGGGAAGTACCGCGACGAGGTCCGAGATCGGTACTGCCAGCGGACGCAGATGCGGTGGGATTTCTCCGCCGTCGCCGATCTCGACCTCTTCGGACATCTCGAGAACCGGTGCGGTGTTGAAGATTCCGGTATCGATCAGAAGTTTGAAGTGATCACTTCCGGTGCGTTCGATGAAGTCGATGTAGCCCTGGGTCACCGGGTGATCGATCGGGGTGGGTGCATGAATCTCGGGACAGATCACCACGTCGAGTTCGGCAGCGAGTTCGAGCGATCGCTCGACGACGTCGGACCAGATCGGGTGCGGGTCCAGATTCCAGGATACGACACCGAATTTCGGTCGCACGGAGTCGAAGCCGAGGCGGTGGGCCAGGCGAAGGTCCGTCTGCAGCTGCGCCGCGCCCTCCTCGACGGTGAGTGTCCGATCGTGCCAACGGGTGGTATCCACCCAGGACCCGTAGTTGTTCGGCGTCAGTCCGAGCGTGTCCAGTCGCTCCCGCCAGTGCTCGATCCACGTTGGATCGGGGTTCGGGTACGACGGGATATTGCCCTCGCCGAGAATCTCGATTCCGGTGGCACCCATGTCCGCGACATCGGCCAGGACGTCGTCCAGGGTCATCGTCGAGTAGATGTCGCCGGTGTAACTGTAGGTCGAGACACCGAACTTCAGACCACCCTCGGGTGCATCCGGAACGATCACCATGCTGCGCTCGGTGGTGAACGGCGTACGCGAGACGGCCGGCGGGAAGTACGAACGACGGACGTGTATCACGATTTCGAGCCGATGGACTCCTGGGCCGAGGCCGCCCGGACGCGGAACGGTGATCGTCGCCAGCTCGTCGAGTTGCCAACGCAGATCGACCGATTCGCGCAACTGGTCGAGGTCGACCGTGCGTCCCTGCAGTGTCCACAGCGGCACGTGGGAAGGAATCTTCTCTCCGTCGACGATGACGTCGATACCGTCGAGCAGACTGGCTGCGAAGCCCCGGTAGTTCGGGTTGCGCAGCTGGAACTGGAAGCCGGTCGTACGACCGTCCTGCACGACGTTGCGGAAACCGCGGCCTTGAATGACTGGTATTTCGAGCACGGTCAGACCTCCTGAGGTACGAGAACAGCCGAGGTGTGGGTCAGCTGTAGAGCGATGTGGCGTGCGCCCGCGACCGCGAGCGCCACCGATGTCAGCGTGGGATTACAGGCTGTCGACGTGGGAATGACTCCGTTGCCGGCGACGTGGAGACGTTCGACGTCCCATACCTGGGAGCGCGGATCGCAAACAGACGTGCCGTCCGCTACCGTGCCCATTCGGACGGTTCCCTGCACGTGCAGGGATGCCCCGGGGCCGAAGGTGAACGGCTTGTCGCCCAACGGCTCTCCGAGCGCCTGGGCAGCTCGCTCGACGGCAGCCGTTGCCGCCGCGATGTTCTCGTGGTCGCGGTCGGTCAACGTGTAGTGGATGCGCATGGCCGGCAGTCCGTAGCGATCCATCTCGTTGTCGTCGAACTCGATTCGGTCACTGGCTTGCAGTTCCTTGCCGCAGAACCAGCCGAGTCCGACGATGGTTCCTGGTGTCGGAACGTCGTCCTCGGCCAACGGCACCGGTGACGCATCGAGCTGCATCACCTGACCGTGGAACGGTTCGGCGTCGGTGTAGGGCACCCAGCTCACGCCGCTCTGCTGCACGATGGTCGAGCGGCCTCGCGGGTCGACCTCGCTCGCGGCGTCTTCGGAGACGTCACGCAGGCGAACGGCATAGACGGTCTGCGGCTGATCGTTGAGGTACCGTCCCAGCGCTTCCGGGCGAATGCCGGACGCCCACAACAACTGTGGAGTGCGCAGACTGTCCGCCGCCACCACCACGAACCGCGCCCGAACATCGTGTTCGGCACTGGTACGGGTGTCCTTGACCCGGACTCCCTCGACTGCTCCGTCTCGCGTCAGGACCCGAGTGACGAGCGCTTCCGGGGCAAGAACGTGGTTGGCGTTGTGTCGGGTCACGTCGCCGTAGACCACATCCGAGCCCGACCAGGACAGCCGGCCGTCGTCATGCCTGGTCACGGCCAGAGGCATAGGCGCCACCTTCCGGTCGTCGGTCCTGCCCACATTCAGCAGGTCCGCGAGCCGCGTACGTACTTCGGCCGCGAAAGGGGCGTCACCGAACGGGTCTCGGTCCACGCCGAGAAGTCGTTCGGCTTCGTCGAGCAGCTCGTCCAGGTTGTCGAGCGAAGAGATTCGCTCGCCGTCACCGGGCCGGGGGCACGCTCCGGTCCAGTGCGCGCCCATGCCGCCGACATTGCTCGACATGGCCGCGTTCGGTAGTCCGTCCTCGCCGTCGAACTGGTATCCCGAGTCCAACAGGAACGTTCCGGGCCGCGCGATCCGTGGTGATTCGTCGGAGTAATCGGCTGTGCGAACAACGGTTTCGGACGAGGCGAGCGGTCCCTCGGACATCCTCTGCGCGCGCGCCCGGGCGTCGTCGTCGACGATGTTCTTGATGTGCGTTCCGGGCGGATCGGTCAGCAGCGGACCGACCTCGAAGGTGACCAGCGAGGCATCGGGACACAGCTCGCTGAGAATGCGGGCGTAAGCGGCACCGCTCGGGCCACTACCGACTATCGCGACGTCGACCGAGGTCGGAAAGGATCGGTCCGGGCCCGTGTCGGGTGATCGGTGTGCAGTCATCGTAGGGTCGCTACTTTCTCGATAGTGTTGTGGCGCATGGATACATCGATCCACTGTTCGGTACGAGCGGAGGTCAGGACGGCTTCGGTCAGGTGCGCGGCACGCACGCCGTCGGCGAAGGTGGGAAGCCCGTCCGGGACGGTGCCCCCGATCGCGCGGTAGGTGTCGGCGACGAACGCGTCGAAGCAATCCTGGTAGCCCTGCGGATGCCCGGGCGGGAGAACCGAGTACGCGTCCGCGCCGCCGCGGGTCAGCACCTTGTTGTCGTCGAGGCCACCGACCCACAGGGTCTCCGGGTTTTCCTGATCGAACGACATGCTCTCGGCCGCCGCGTCGATCGAGAACCACAACCGGTTCTTTCGGCCGACGCTCACTTGGCTGACCGTCAGTGTGCCGGCACTGCCTCGATCGGTCTCGAACATCAGCAGAGCAGCGTCCTCGGTGGTGACGCGTCGACCGCCGCGCTCGGGAATCGCGATCATCGTTCGCGCCGACAATCGGGTGATCCGGTGGCCGGTGACGAACTCGATGAGGTCGCACCAGTGGACGCCGATATCGGCGAACGCTCTCGACGGCCCGCCGCGCTCCGGATCCACTCTCCAGTCGCTGTCGGTCGGAACCGCGAGCCAATCCTGCAGATACGAACCGTGCATGAGGTACGGCCGTCCGCTGGTGCCGTCCGCAATTCGGGCGCGCGCCCGTCGGACCGAGGGGTAGAAGCGATAGACGAACGGTACGGCTGCAACGACGCCCATGGATCGAGCGAGGTCCGCGAGTTCGGTCGCCTCCTGAGCATCGACCGCCAGCGGCTTTTCGCACACCACGTGTTTGCCTGCTTCGAGTGCTGCCCGTGCCAACCCGGCGTGGGTGGCGTTGGGAGTGCAGATGTGTACTACGTCGACATCGTCGGCTCGAATCAGCTCCCACACCGTCTCGGTCGAGAATTCGGGGTCGAAGGACGGGGCCGTGGCGCGGGTCGATTCCGGGGTGGATCCGACGACTCTCGATACGACTGCTCCGTTACGGCGGATCGCGCGGCTGTGTACTGCGCCCATGAAGCCTGTGCCGATAATGCCTGCGCGTGGGTGAATGCTCACGATTCCTCGTCTCCAATGGTGCCGGACCATCTCGGTCACTCACCGAACGGTCGAGCCAGTTGTGCTCGGACGCTGCGGGATTCGCGGAAAACCGTGTCGCCGACACCGCGTCGACGCTGGGCCGAGGTGGGAGAGAAGTCGTGAGCAACGCGAGACTGAAATCGAGTTTAGTTCATTTGGAACATATGTCAAGGATCACGCTGGGATGGTTCCCGAGGTCGATTTTTGCAGCGGTGCCGCGTAACCGAGCGGTGAACCACTCGGTGCCCACAGGCCGAGTAGGTCCGGATCGAAGAGATGCTCGATGGCAAGAATGGCCGCGCCGACGACCCCTTCGGTGTGGTCCAGCGACGCTCGACGGACGGTCAGGCGCCGACCGGCGAGAGCGGTGGTTCGGTGCCGCACGGCATCCTCGAGTTCCGTGAAGAATTCGTCGCCCAGCCGAAGCGCGCCCCCGCCGATCACGACCGTGCCCGGGTTGGCGAAGTTGACCAAGTTCGCCGTTGTCGTCCCTACCGTGACGGCGCTCGCGTGCAGCATCGTGACGGTCAACGGATCACCCGTGGAGAACGCCTTGGCGATGTCGCCGGCCGACAGCGCTTCTCTGCCGCGGAGCGCTGCGGTGAGAACAGGGCTCTCGGAGGCGTGTGCAGTCAGTCGGCGAGCGATACTCCATCCGCCGGCGGCCGCCTCGAGGCAACCGGTTCGTCCGCAGCGGCACAGGATCGTCGGGTCGTCGGTGACCTGAATATGGCCGATGTCGCCCGCCGCGCCACTGTCCCCACGGAACACCTTGCCGCGAGATACGAGCCCCCCACCGATGCCGGTGTCCAAGAATATGTACAGCAGATCGCGCCCGTCGGCCGGATGTCCCCGGTGCCACTCTCCCAACGCCATCAGATTCACGTCGTTGTCCACCCACACCGGCGAGTCGTATCTTTCGCGCAGCCACGAGCGGATGCTGTAGTCGTCCCAGCCGGGCATGATCGGTGGATCGACCAGCCGGCCGGATCCGAAATCGACCGGACCCGCGACACCGATGCCGAACCCCCACGGGGTGGTGCCGGTTCGGCGAGCGAGGTTGACGAACAACTCGTCGAGTCGTTCCATCGTCGCGTCCGGACCTGTCGACGCGTTCCAATCCATGTGTTGCTTGGCTTTCAGGTTTCCGTCCAGGTCGGCAACGGCAGCGGTGAGCTCCTCGGCTCCGATCACGCCGGCGAAAACGTGCCCGGCATCGGAGCGGAAGCGGAGCGACCGTGACGGCCGGCCACCCCCCGAGGGGGTCAGCTCGCCGTCCGCGAGCAGGCCCGCCGAGAGGGCCGTCTGAACGCGCTGGTGAACGACCTTGCGGCCCAGACCCGTCTCCAGTTCGAGTTCCGGCCGCGTGCGTGCGCGGCCGGACCGAACGAGATTGATGATGCGGCCTTGAACGAACGCCTCCTGAGGGGACGGTGCTGGCATGCTCACGGAGACCTCCATCTGGCTGGTTAGCCCATGTTACGTTCCTTTCGGACGATAGGGCCAGCCTTCAGGCGGGTGTGCGGTGGAATTCTGCTTCGGCCGCATCGATCAACGCGAGCTGATCGAGGATCTCCTTGGGACTCGACTCTCCCACTACCTTCTGAAGCAGCGGCGTGCGATCGAGAACGAGGTCCCGGACTGCCTGCAACGGGCGGGGGGCCTGATGAAACATCTGGCCCAGAACGTAAGCCTGCTGAGATTGGCGCGCCGTGTGAGGGCGGCGAGGCCCTTCGAATGCCGCCAATGCCGTTTCGACGGCGGCCTGATCGGAAAGATCGACACCCGCAAGTCGCCGACCGAGGAAGTAGCCGTCCTCGGTTGCCATTCCGGCTCCGTAGGCTGCATACGGAGACGTCGGGTGCGCCGCATCTCCGACCAAGGTGGCGCGTCCGATCGACCACTGCTTCAACGGTTTTCGATCGCGAATGGGCCACCGCTGCACATCCTTCGACGACGTCGACCTGATGAGTTCCGGGATGGGTGATACGAATTCGCTTCCGAGGCGGGTGGCTTCGGAGTGTAGATCGCCCTGGAATTCGGTCGACGCGGCCAGCATCCACCACTGGAATCCGCTTCGGCCGTGGTTTCGGATGGAGGTCCAGGCTCCCTGGACCGTGCGGCTGTGGGAAAGTATGCACATTCCTGCTGTCGCGCTGGGGACTTCGTCGAAGGTGAATCCGCCGAAGATGTGCAGGTTGTGTTCGCGCTTGGGTGCATCACCCCACAGTGTTCGGCGGACCATCGAATCGATGCCATCGGCACCGACGACGACGTCGACATGTTCGACACTGCCGTCCGACATCGTCAGGGTGACTCCGCGCTCGTCCTGAACGAAGCTCTCGACACCCCGGTCCACCTGCAACACTCCGCTCGGAAGTGCGGACAGCAGGCGTTCGTAGAGCTCGGGACGCAGGAGTCCGATGAATCCGCCGCCGTACTCGTCGACGATGTCCTGCGGCATGTCTATCTTGACGCGTCGACGGCCTGTGGCACTGCGGAATTCGGTTGCGCAGGGTGCACCGAGATCCTCGGTGTCGACGCCCATCAGGCGCAGCGCTTTGATGGGCGGCGGCCACAGGTTCAGGATGTTTCCCGCGGGACGTGCCTGCTTGTAGCGCTCGAGTAGCAGCACGTCATGGCCGGCCTGGTGAACCGACAGTGCGGTCGCCATTCCTGCCGGGCCCGCGCCTATGACGGCGACGCGGCCTCGCGGTGTAGATGGTCCGGGCATGTCGATCCACTCCTGTCGTCGGTGAATTCGCTACGGTCCGAGAGTTATTCGGATTCGGATGGCTCGGGGTCGCACGAGCGGCCGCATTCTGTTCCGGGGCCGCACGCAGAAAGCGTAGCGAGCACTACGGTATCAGAGCGCTGTGTCTTGTGTCACGCTGTTCGCCTACCTGACACAATCGGAAGAAATTCACCGATCACGGAAGTGCGCCATGAACCGATCGTCCGACCGCTCCGACGACGTCTTGGCCGTCAGGCTCCCCAGGCAGCAGCGCAGCCGTGAGGCGTGGGATCGAATTCTCGACGCGGGTGTGGCGATCGTGGAAGAGGGCGGCCACGACGCGTTCACCATCGCGGCGGTGTGTGAACGCGCGCTGGTTTCACCGCGCGCAGTATACGAGCGGGTGAACACCAAAGACGGTCTCTTTCTTGCGGTCTACGAACGAAAGATTGCCGTCATCGAGGCGGATCGCGACGAGTTGTTCGATATCGCGCGGTGGCGCGGTCGAGGTCCGCGCGAGGCGGTGGCGATGGCCGTCGCCGCGATGGTGGATACCTTCGCGCAGCATTCGGCGTTTCTTCGATCGGTGATCCTCATTTCCGGCGTTCATCCCGAGATCTATCGCCGAGGAAGTGTTCTCGCGCGCGGATTGGGGGAGAGGTTCGCGGAGGTGTTACGACCGTCGACATCCGAGTCCCATGCTGTCGGTCGCGAGTTGGCGCTGCGCATGGCGTTCGATGTGGCGTTTTCCGGCCTGGTCATCCGTACCAGTTACGGCACAACCTTTCTGGGCCCGGAACTCGACGATGGCGTCTTCGTGTCCCAGTTGTCTGGCTTGGTCGCGAACTACTTGCTGGTGCCGGAGGCCGAGTGAACGACCTCGGTCCCAGCTTCACGGGGTGTATTCCTGTCGCTGATAGTGGTCATATCTGTTACTTGTTTGACTGATGACTGCACGGCGCGGGACAGTGGTGGCCATCACACCACTTCCGACAGAAAGCCGTCTCTCCCGTGGATATTGCGTCTTTGCCTCTTCCCTCCTTCGCACTCGCCGTGGCGAATCTCGCCGACGGCCCGCACGCGGTGGTTCTGTCGGCCGGAAACCTCCTCAACCTGGACTCCGTGGCGGACAGCCTGAAGCTGACGGCTCCGATCAGCACACGCGCAGTCTTGGATGACTGGGACAGGTTGCTACCGGCCCTGCGCGCCGTAGTTGCGTCCGGCGACGGTGAGTGGACCGCACTCTCGGACGCCACCATGGCGGCTCCGGTCGAGCCGCGCCAGATTCTGCAGGCCGGTGCCAATTACCGAAAGCACGTCATCGATCTGGCGGTCAAGCACGCCGATATCGCGAACGGGCGTACCGAGGACCAGGTTCGTGCGGAAACCGCCGATTTGATGGACAAGCGTGCAGCGCAGGGAGATCCGTACTTCTTCATCGGATTGCCTTCTGCGGTGACCGGCCCGTACGACACCGTGACGCTTCCGGCGGGAACGCACAAGAACGACTGGGAGCTCGAGCTGGCTGCGGTGGTCGGACGCCCCGCATACCGCTTGTCGCCGGAGGAGGCGCTCGACGCCATCGCCGGCTACACCATCGCCAACGACCTCACGACCCGCGAATTGGTGTTTCGCCGCGACATGCCGGAAATCGGCACCGACTGGCTGCGCGCGAAGAATGCTCCGGGCTTCTTGCCCATCGGTCCGTGGATCGTGCCGAAGGACGACGCCGGTGCCGTGTCCGCGATGCGCTTGACTCTGGAGCTGGAAGGCAAAGCGATGCAGGACGAATCGACCGAGGACATGTTGTTCGGTGTCGCGGAATTGGTCTCTGCGGTGTCGCAGACCGTGCAGTTGCTGCCGGGTGATCTGATCTTGACCGGTAGCCCCGCGGGCAACGGAATGCACTGGGGACGACTCCTGCGAGACGGAGACGTCATGACGTCGACCATCACCGGACTCGGATACCAGCAGACGCCGGTGGTGAACGCATCATGACATCGGTACTGGTGATCGGTGCCGGCATCGCGGGTGCGGCATCGGCGATCGCACTGGCACAGGGCGGCGTATCGGTCGACGTGGTCGAGAGAACTCCACGTGAAAACACCTCCGGCTCCGGAATCACTCTGCAAGGCAACGCCCTACGTGTCCTGCGTTCACTCGGGGTGTGGGATCGCGTTCGAGAACACGGCTACGGTTTCGACACACTCGGCCTGCGGGCACCGGATCCGCACGGGACGTTGCTGGTCGAGATGAACGACGCCCGTACCGGCGGGCCCGACCTGCCCGCAACAGTGGGCATGGAACGCCCGGTCTTGGCGTCGATCCTGCACGACGCCGCCGAGAGCGCCGGTGCCAAGCTCCGATTCGCTGTCACCGCAGACTCTTTCGCGCACGACGAGGACGGCGTCACCGTCACGTTCTCCGATGGCACGTCCGGTCGATACGACCTGGTCATCGGTGCGGACGGTGTGCGCTCGGCCACTCGCGCAGCGATCGGTATCGATGTCGCGCCGCAACCGACCGGGATGGGAATCTGGCGGCTCGTCGGACCGCGTCCGGACAGCATCACGCGAACCGACCTCTATTACGGCGGTGCCGGCTACATCGCGGGCTACTGCCCGACAGGCGAAAACTCGCTCTACGCATACATTGTCGAGGACGCACAGGATCGGGGCGGGTTGTCTCCGGCGGAGCGACTGAGCGTCATGAAGGGTTTGGCCGAAAACTATCACGGGCCGTGGGACGACATCAGGGCCGATCTCGACGATCCGAGTGCCATCAACTACACCTGGTTCGAGTCTCACGTGATCGACGGCCCGTGGCACCGCGGACGGGTCGTGCTGATCGGCGATGCCGCGCACTGCTGTCCGCCCACCGTCGCTCAGGGCGGGGCTCAGGCGTTGGAAGACGCGTTCGTCCTCGCAGAAATGGTGCTGGCCGCCGATTCGATCGACGACACTCTGCTCGATGCGTTCACAGCTCGGCGGCTGCCGCGGGCTCGCGCCGTCGTGGAAGCGTCGGTACAGATCGGAACCTGGATGCTCGCGCACGACAGAGATGCCGACGTCCCCGGGTTGATGGGCCGCGTCGCAGCTCTGGTCAGTGAGGCACCGTGAACGGCCGCGTAGTCGATGTGCACGCGCACGCTATCGTGCCCGAGGTCGAGGCAGTCGTAGCCGGCCAACCGGGTCTCGAGGCGCACCGAGCTCTCGATGCCCGGCGCAACGGTGCGGAGTCCCTTGCGGTTTCCGGAAAGATGGTTGCGGAGCGCATTTCTCAGCTCATGGGTGTAGATCGACGGCTCGCCGACATGGACGCCGCGGGAATCGACGTGCAGGTGGTGTCGCCCTCGCCGTCCCAGTATCACTACTGGGCCGATCGCGACTCGGCACAGCTGGTTACGTCGAGTGCGAACCGCGGTATCGCGGCTCTGGTGGCGGAAGAACCGTCGCGGCTCGTCGGGCTGGGGCTCGTACCCCTCGGACAACCGGCGGACGCGGTGACCGCGCTCGATGATGCGGTCGGCAACTGTGGTCTTGCGGGCGTCGAGATTTCGTCGTTTGCCCCGGGAGTGGAACTGTCCGACGAAGCACTCGAACCGTTCTGGGCGCGAGCAGCCGAGCTGGGCGCAATCGTCTTCCTGCATCCGTTCGGGTGTTCCCTGGACGAGCGGCTCGACAAATTCTACCTGTCCAACACCGTAGGACAGCCGACGGAGAACGCGGTTGCGTTGTCGCACATCATCTTCAGTGGTGTCCTCGACCGTCACCCGACCCTCAAATTGTTGGCTGCGCACGGCGGCGGGTACCTGCCTACCTACATCGGTCGCTCCGACCACGCGTGGAAGGTACGTCCCGAGGCCCGTCGATGCGCGGATCTCCCCAGCAGCTACCTGTCTCGCATCACGTTCGATTCGCTCGTGCACGGACCGGGGGCGCTTGCCGCGCTCGTGGACGCGGTGGGAGCCGAATCGGTGGTACTCGGGTCGGATTACCCGTTCGATATGGGCAACGAGGACCCGGTTGCCGAGGTTCGCGCGGCAGAGTTTTCCGAAGAAGTCACACGATCAATATTGAGCGACAATGCCTTTCGCCTCGGCTTGTCGCCCGCTGAAGCAGGAGTCGTTTCGTGAGCAACTACGCATTCACCCATCTACGCCACGTCGATCTCGCCGTGCCCGATTATCAGCAGCAGCTCGACTTCTACACGCGCCAGTGGGGACTCACCGACGTCGGCTCCGACGGCGACGTGACCTACCTGGCGGCGGAGGGCTCGCCCGAGCAGTACGTGGTCCGAATCCGCAAGGATGCCGATAAAAGGCTCGATCTGGTCTCCTACGGAATGGCCGACGCGGCCGGTGTCGACGCACTTGCCGAGCGGCTCGCAGTCGGCGGTGTCCAGCTGGTCGATGAGCCGGGAACATTGCAGACGATGGGCGGGGGCTACGGTTTTCGCTTCTTCGACGTCGACGGGCGCACCATCGAGGTGTCCTCGGACGTCGCGGTACGTCAGCACCGCAAAGTCGAAGAGGGCGAATCGATCCCGGTGAAGCTCTCCCATGTGGTGTTGAACTCGCCGAATCCCGAAACCACAGTTGCCTTCTACGACAAGTGGTTCGGCTTCAAGCTGTCCGATACCCTCATGCACCCGAGGATGGGTGAGATGATGTGGTTCCTGCGGACCAATCCGCAGCATCACAGCATGGCGGTTGCTCGCGGCCCCCACGTATCGCTGCATCATGCCTCCTTCGAGCTCCGCGGCATCGACGAGTACATGCGAGGCACCGGACGAATGCTGCGTGCAGGTGTGGAGAAGATCTGGGGGCCGGGCCGGCACCAGGCCGGTAACAACACCTTCTCCTACTTCCTCGACCCCAATGGAAACACGATGGAGTACACCACCGAGCTCGAGGTTCTCGACGAGGACACCTGGCACCCGCACCTGCTCGACTTCTCGGCACCCGAGGTGTCCGATCAGTGGGGTACCGCGAACGCAATGGACGAGTTCGTGGCCAAGAAATCCTTCAACGACCCTGACAAGGGTCTGTTCGTGGCACCGCCGGTATGAAGTTCGCGACGTACGAGTACAAGGGAACGACGCTGTCGGGAGTGGTCGACGGCGACCAGGTCTGGCCGCTGGACCGACCGATGCGGCAACTGCTCGACGCCGGCCTCGATCAGGCGTTGGACCTCGGCGCTCAGGCTCAGCAGGGGCTGGCCGTGGCCCTGAACGAGGTGACGCTACTGGCACCTCTGCAACCGTCCACCATTCGCGACTTCGTTGCCTTCGAGGAGCATGTGGAAGGCGTGCGTCGCAGCATCGACGGTGCGAGCGGTGTGGTCGATGCGTGGTACGAGGCCCCGCGCTTCTACTTCACCAATCCGTACACGGTCAGCGGACCGGACGCGGTGATCTCGCCTCCCGCTGCCTGCCGCGCCCTTGACTTCGAGCTCGAAGTTGCGGCCGTGATCGGCAAGTCCGGATCCGACGTGACGATGGACGAAGCAGCGGGTCACATCTTCGGGTACACGATCCTCAACGATTGGTCGGCGCGAGACCTGCAGCGCCGTGAGATGCAGGTCAATTTGGGGCCGGCCAAGGGTAAGGACTTCGCCAACACCTTGGGGCCGTGGATCGTCACCGCAGACGAAATCCACGCCCATCGCGATGCCGACGGGTTTCTCGATATCCTCTGCACCGTCGAGGTGAACGGCCAACTCGTCGGCCATGATTCGCTCGCCAACATGGGATGGAGTTTCGATGCGCTGGTGGCGTATGCATCGCGCAATTCCTGGGTGCATCCCGGAGACGTCCTCGGCAGTGGCACCGTCGGAAACGGTGGCTGTCTCGCCGAACTCTGGGGTAGGCGTGGCGAGCAATCTCCGCCTCCGTTACAGGCAGGCGACGTCGTCACGATGACCGTCGAAGGAATCGGCACCTTGACCAATACGGTCGGTGAATCGCGTGCCGTCCCCGACGTGCCGGCAGCCCGCACCGTCGACCACCCACGAATGCGAGACCGTCGCAGTGTCGCCGGTTCGTCCACCACGAACGGTTCGTCCTCGCACGAACCGAGAGGAGCGTCCGCATGACGACCGCTGATGCTCAGCGAGCTCTCGATCGCACCGACCCCGAAGGAGAGATAGCGAAAGCCGCACTCCGGAACAGAAATTGGGGTAGGTGGGGCGACGATGACGTGCGCGGAACGATGAACTACCTGACCGATGATCTTCGTACGGCGGCTGCCTCGCTCATCGTCAAAGGGGCGTCGTTCTCGTTGTCGCAGAGTTTCGACATGGACGGTCCGCAGAAGGGCTGGCGTCGACGAACCAACCCGGTACACACGATGCTCGACACGGGTACCGACGCCGTGACCGGAATCCAAGGCTTCCCGCACGGAATCGGCGGTGCCGACGACGTCGTCTCGATGCCGCTGCAGTGCTCGACTCAATGGGACGGTCTGGGGCACATCTTCGACCACGGGATGGCATGGAACGGTCGGCCGGCGGAGAAGGTCGTCACCAGCCTGGGGGACGGTGTCACCGGCATCGAGACGGTGGCCAACGGAATCGTCGGTCGCGGAGTGTTGTTGGACGTCGGCCGACAGTTCGGTGAGAACGGGGAGTTGCCCGACGGGTTCGCGATCACGACCGAGCACCTGACGGCAACGATCGCCGCGCAGGGCCACACCTCCGAGGTCCGCAGCGGCGACATGGTGCTCGTTCGTACCGGTCAACTCAGTCGCACTCGACGCGAAGGCTGGGGTGATTATGCCGGGGGAGCAGCGCCCGGTCTGTCCTTCACCACCGCAGATTGGTTGCACGACAGCCAGATCGCGGCGATCGCGACCGACACCTGGGGCTTCGAGGTTCGTCCGAACGAATTCGATGTCGCGTTTCAGCCTCTGCATCAGGTTGCCATTCCCAACATCGGGTTGTTCCTGGGCGAGATGTGGGATCTCGACGCGCTCGGCGACGACTGTGCGGCGGACGGAATCTACGAGTTCTTCCTCACGGCCGCACCGATTCCGGTGACCGGTGCCGTCGGTGCTCCGGTGAATCCGATCGCGGTGAAGTAGGGGCCGTCACCTCGTGTCGGCGGTGGCGGCGTCTGCTGCTCGAACGACGATGTCGCGCAGAAAAGTATGCTCGGGATCGCGGTCGTAAACGGGGTGCCACCACATGGTGTCCACCAGTGCACCCAGTTCCACAGGACACTCCATGGTGCGCACCCCCGAGCCCGCGGGAAGAAGATTCACCAGCTTTTCTTGAAGCAGCGCAATGCGATTGCTGCCGGCAACGAGGTTGGGCACGGTGAGGAAGCTCTCGGTGATCACCTGGACGTTCGGCTCGATGCCGAGCATCCGCAGTTGCCGGTCCGCCGGCGTGGCCGCCGACTGGCCATGGAACACCACAACCCAAGGAGAGTTCTTCAAGTCGTCGACGCTCATGGTGGAACCGATGTGGTCGTTGTCCGAGGACACGATCATCACCCAACGATCGCGATACAGATCGCGGTGTGGCAGATCGGTCACGAAACCGTGTGGCACCAGCATCAGGTCGGTGCCCACCAGCGTTTGCTCGGCACGGGCCACCAGATCCGGACTGGTCGGGCTGAAACGCAGACGAGCATGGGGCGCGGCCTCGGCAAAAAGCCCGGCGAGCGTCTCGCCCAATACGGTGATGCCGTAATCGCTCATCAAGACGCCGAACTCACGCGTCGACTCGTACGGGCTGAATTCCGGTCGAGCAGAGAAGACCCGCTCGACACCGTCCAAAGCCAGTCCGGCGCGTTGGCGGAGTTCGGCAGCCAGCGGCGTCAGGTGGTACTCGTTGCCGACCCGATAGAGAAGCTCGTCGTCGAAGTGCCGTCTCAACCGGGCCAGCGCTGCCGACAACGCAGGCTGACTCAGGTTGAGCTGCCGCGCAGCGTTGGTCACGCTCTTGTGCTGCAGAAGCGCGTCGAGCGACACCAACAGATTCAGGTCCAGGCTCGCGACACTCGTCACCTTTCGCACCGGCCGAGCATAGCCTTCTTCGGGGCGTCCGGGTCGGAGCTCAGTGCACTACGTGCCGAAGACGTCACCAACCTGTCGTCAGCACTCTGTCCAACGAGTCGACGAAGTAGTCGACCGATTCTCTCGAAACGCACAGCGGTGGCTTGATTTTGAGGACGTTCTGGTAGTCGCCGGTGGGTTGCATGACGACTCCCAGTTCGAGGAGACGGTTGCAGATGGCTTCGGTTTCCTCGGTGGCGGGCTCGAGGGTGGTGTGGTCGCGAATGAATTCCAGTCCCAGATAGAGTCCGGATCCGTGCACGGCACCCACGATGGGATGTTGGGCGGCGAGCGCACGGAGCCGAGACTTCAGGTGGCCACCGATCACGCGAGCGTTCTCCTGCAGGCTCTCTTGCTGAATGACGTCGAGTACGGCGAGACCGATCACCGACGACACCGGGGACCCGCCCGTGGACGAGAAGAAGTAGCCACCGGTGCGGTAGCGGTCGGCAATTTTTCGGGTGGTGACCACGACACCGACGGGTTGGCCGCTGCCGATGGATTTCGCGACGGCGACGACGTCGGGAATCGCCTGCTGTTGCTGAAAGCCCCAGAACCATTTTCCGAGTCGGCCGTAACCCACCTGCACTTCGTCGGAGATCGCGACACCGCCGTGCCTGCGCACCGCGGCGTACACCTGCTGGAGGTAGCCGTCGGGAAGTGCGACACCGCCGGCGTTGCCGAAATAGGACTCGGCGATGAACCCGGCGGGGAGTGTGCCTGCCGCGGCCAGGTCGTCGATGAACTGCACGGCTTCGGGGGCGTAGCGGGCCGCATCGTCACCGCGGTGCTTACCGCGGTAGGAATTGGCGGCATCGACGGTGTGTACCCAGTCCGGCCGGGTGGCAAGCGCATTGGGATTGTCGGCTATCGAGGTCGAGACGGCATCGCTGGCGAAGGTCCACCCGTGGTAGGCCTCCTTCATGGCCACGATATCGGTACGTCCGGTCGCGGCCATCGCGATGCGGATGGCGAGATCGGTCGCTTCCGAGCCGGAGTTGACGAAGAACACGGTGTCGAGCTCGTCGGGAAGGGTCGCGGTGATGCGTTCTGCGAACTCGGTGATCGCACGGTAGTTGAAGCGCGAGTTGGTGTTCAGCAGGTGCATCTGTCGATTGGCGGCTGCCACCACCTTCGGGTGGGCATGACCGACGGAGGCGACGTTGTTGACCATGTCGAGGTAGACCCGGCCGTCGACGTCGGCGAGGTACTCACGCCAGCCTCGCTCGATACGGGGAGGCTTTGCGTAGTAGTGCTCCTGAACCTCGGCGAGCAGTCGTTCGCGCCGCTCGAGGGTGTCGTCCTCGGGGGCGACGACGGTAGCGGGCAGCCCGAGCGCCGGTGCCGGGTCACCTGTGAGTACCGACCACCCGTGGGCGTACGAGGGCTGAACGCGCAGTGGTATCGGACCCGAGTTCGACCGGGTGAGCTGGACGTCGATCGGTGTGCGTGCCTGCAGCACAATGGAATTCGCCGAGTTCGGCACTCCGCCGAAGTGGACTTCGTCGTCACCGGACGTGACGGTGATGCCGTCGTCGGTGTGCGTGGTGTAGCAGTCTGCGGGCACGTCGAGCGGGGTGTCCTGGGCGAGCCAGATGGTCAGCGCAGTGGAGATCGTGGCCGGCTCTGCGGGAGTGCGGCTGGGGCCACCGGTGAGCCGAGCAGACCACGCGGGTACCACTGCTGCGGGAGCGCCGGCATCGAGCGCGGCAAGCGCGGCGGCCGTCAAGGTGTGGCGGTCCAGCCAGCGTCCTTCGTCGTTGACGGTCGACGTGGTGCCAGCGTCGATGGTCACTGCGTCGGACACACCGGCGACCAGCGGTGCGCCCTGCCATGTCGGTCGCGGACGGTCAATGAAACCCAATGCCCGACGGATGGTTTCGGTCATCACGGCGCACGGCACCGATGCTGCCTGGGTGAGGATGCGGAACTCGCGATCCAGCGCGGCGTCGGCGTACGAGTTTCCGGCGTCGAGCCTTACCTGCTGACGGCCGCTGAGCACCAGGACCACTCCGCGCAGCGTGACCAGCGGCCACAGTGCCTCGATCTCGTTCTCGCTCAGCGGCCGTGCGGCATGGAAGGCGCGGATGGCGGGGACGGCGTCGACCGGACTGAAACCGTCGTGGTGCAACAGTGAAGACACCGTGACTGCGATTTCGTTTACCGCCCACGACTGGCTGACGTCACCGAAGTCGATGACGGCGTCGGGGAGCGACCCGGGTGTCGTCGACGCAAGGACGTTGTCGTCGGTGATGTCGAAGTGACCGAGCTGAACGGGCAGGTCGGCCGACACTGCCTGCAACTGGTGCATGGCCGATGCGGTGACCTCGGTGATGAATCCGCTGACCTCCTGGTCCGGCTCGTCGGGCATCAGTGTTGCGATGACGCGATCGGCGTGGCGCAGATCCCACTGCAGCACCCGGCCCGATGCTGGGTGGTCGACATCGGAGAGCGCGACGCTCACCTTGCCGGCGAGCTCGCCCATCCGTGCGGCCGTGGCGGGGGAGAGATAGTTCGAACCCATGAGCGTTGTGCCCGAGATGAATTCGATGACCCGGCCGTGGATGCGCCCCTGCGAGGAATTCCACCATGCAGACATCGGTCCGCGCGGGCCGGTGACCACCTTCGGGGTACGCAGCATCGGCTCTCGCTCGGCAACGATATTCGCGGCAAGGTCCTGCAACTCGATCTCGGACTCACTGAAAACAGGGTTGCTGAGCTTGAGAACACCGACCGGGGCACCGCTGCCGATGTCGCGGACCACGAAGTTCTGATCCTGCTGGCTGCCGAGCTCGGTGAGAGTGCATGCCAGTCCGAAGTTCTCGTCCATCAGCCGGCACACTTCGTCGGACTCGAGAGTGGGCGTGGGCAGCTCGGGCTGCGCGAAGAAATCGAACACGGTGTCAGACATTGCTTTTCTCGGTCTCTTTCTCGAACACCGTCTTACCGCCGACGATGGTCCGTGCGACGGACACAGCCAACAGATTGCCTTCGGCGAGCACGTCACCGTCCAGTACGACGAGGTCGGCGTACATGCCGGGGCGGATTCGACCGACCCGCGAATCGGCATCGAAGGACGCGGCGGAGTCGAATGTCGCGTGGCGCAGGGCGGCGTCGAGCGGCACCGCGAACTGCGGCTCGTTCGGTGGCAGCGAGTGGTCGGTGGCCGAGCGTCTCGTCACGGCGATGTACAGATTCGCGATTGCTTCGTGGGGCGCGGTCGGGGCATCGGTACCGAATGCGAGGCGTGCACCCGCAGCGGTGAACAACGTCCACGGGTAACCGCGTTCGACGCGGTCGTCGCCCAACTGGGCACGCCAGTTCGGTTGAATCGCAGGGTCGGAGTGCACCGGCTGCACCGATGCCGTGATGCCCAGCCGAGCCATTCGATCCGGTGTCTGCGTGCTGACGATTTCGAGATGCTCGAGCCGTGGTCGTCGGTCCCACATGGGATTGACGTGGATCATGCCCTCGAGAACGTCGAGAGCCATGTCGCTGGCCTGATCGCCGATCGCGTGAATGGCCAGACGCAGGCGAGCAGCGTCCGCGGCGACAACGACAGGGAGCAGGGCGTCGGCGGACCAGAGCAGATCTCCGTTGGTGCCGTTGGCGTACGGGTAGTTCAATGCTGCAGTGCACGCGTCGATCACCCCGTCGAGGACGAGCTTGATGCCGACGAGCTCGAGCCACGGTGTCGGGTCGTTGCGTAGCTCGAGAACCCGGTTCACCTGTTCCAGATTGCGGCGCGCGTCGCCGGTGTCGACGACGAGCCAATGCGCCGAGACACGGACCGGCAACCGGCCTCCCGACCGCTCCGCAACACCGCACAGCGCACGCCAGCCGTCTTCGTCCATTCCCATGTCGACGACCGAGGTGACACCGGCGGCGGCGAATGCGTCCAACGCCACCACCATGTGCTGCTCGCGATCCTCGTTCGAGGTGACCGAAGACAGATAGCTCCAGCCCAATTCGTGCGCGGCACGTTCGTACAACATTCCGGCGGGGGAGCCGTCGGGCAGACGCGAGATCCGACCACCGGCTGGATCGGTTGTCGTGGCGTCGATTCCCATGGCCTCGAGTGCGGCGGTGTTGGCCCAGATCGAGTGCATGTCGTTGGAGTCGAGAAGTACCGGGATGTCCGAGACGACATCGTCCAGCATGGCTGCAGTGGGTTCGCCGTCGACGGCATCGAAAAGCCAGCCGCGGCCGCGCAGCATGGTCGCGTCGGGGCCGAGGGATTCTCGTGCCTCGACCAGCCGTCGCCTGATCTCCGTGAAATCGCCTGCGTCGGTGAGAGCTACGCTGCTCAGTCCGGCACCGAGCCACAACAGGTGGACGTGTGAGTCGATGAATCCGGGGAGTACGAATCGGCCGTCGAGATCCTCTGTCACGTCGGCGGACGATGCGTGCGCAGTGCCGGGCAGGTGGACCTCGGCGATGTGGTCGCCGTCGACCACCACGCAGTCGGCCTCGGCCAGGGTGCCGTCGGCGACGGCCTCCAGCGTGCCGACGGAACTGAGGATCCTGCCGTTCACCAGTGCGGTGCGAGTGGTGGGGGTAGTCATCGAGGGGTCTCCTGCGGTAGCGAATTCGATTGTCTTGCTTGCTTTTCTGCTTGTTCGACGCGGGTGGACAGGCGTGCGACGAGAACGACCGGTACGACCAACAGCCAACTGGCCACGCCTACGACCCAGCCGAAAGTGCTGTAGCCGAACGACTCCACGAGCCAACCGCCGAACGCGGGAGCGAAGCTGGTGCCCACGAGATACACGCCGAGCGAGGGGCCGGAGAATCTACCGTTGGCATCCAAGGCGGCCGCGGTGGCGATGAAGAACAGGAAGGCCGCCAGGTACACCGAGTTCCAGGCGACGAGGAGTACGCCGTACACCGTGGGGTCGGTGGCAAGGGATGTACCGAGTTTCAGGGCACCTCCGACGACGAGCAGAACGGCCATCGGAAGTGCGCGCCCTACTCGGTCGCCGAGAAAGATGAGCACGAGGGCGGCGAAGAATCCTCCAGCGCTGGATGCGCTGAGCACCACGCCGAGAGCCGCGTCGCTCAGCTGTGCATTGTCCGCGCCCATGGTGCCGGCGATCGCCCAGAGGGAATCCTCGCTGATCGCCCACACTGCATACATCACCAACAGGGACACTCCGGCAACAGTGATGCGCCGCTGGTTTACCGAGGCATGCGGATCGACAGTCCGTCGCACGGGGTCAGGTGAGTCGAGTACGGGTGCCGAGGGCAGCCAACCGGACGTCGCCAGCAACACGATCGCCAGACCTGCGACGAAGCCGTAGACACTGCCCAGACCCACCCCGACGAGTGGGATCACCGCGAGTACGAGCGTCACGACGGCTCGGTTCACGAGACCGTTCGCAGCCGACATCCGGTTGGGATTGCGCAGTGCCGCAAGCGCTGCCCCGCTCGCGGCCAGCGCGCCGCCGGCTCCGGCGCCTCCGACGATCACGCCGACGACGGTAGCGGTGGTGCCGAGTGGGAATGCCGCGACACCGAATCCGAGTGCGGTCACCACGAGGCCTACTCGGGCCACCGCGATTCGCTGTGATCCCTCGGCCAGCCGGGTCACGGCGATACAGGCCAGCGCGGTGGCGAGCAACGAGCCCGTCATGATGGTTCCCGCCTCGGCGACGCTGACGCCGAGGGAGTCCTGAAGCGCAATCACCATGAACGGCAACAGGTTCGCCGTCAGCAGCCCCAGTACGGACATACCGAACGTCGAGGTGCCTCGACGGGGATCGAGCGGAAGGCGGGTGGCGTCGGGCGTCAGCGGAACGGTCATGAGCTGCCTCGTTGTCGGTGGGCCGAATGCCCGAATGGGTAGAACAGGCACCGTCGGTTCACGTGCTGCCGGCTTCTGTCGCGGCAGCGGGAAGCGACGATGAAATCGTGGTCAGAGAGGCGATCCCTCGGTCGTGGCCACGGTGCCGGCAACCCCACCGTTGGCGCCGCGAGCGACGGCGACAACAAGCGGCCCGTACGGTGCCCGCCACTCGCTGTGCCGGGCATCGTGCGCACCCGCTGGGACCGACATCGATGCGGTGGCAATGCCGTTCGTCACCGACAGCGGCACACGAACGCCGTCGACGAAGGCCTGCACGTCATCGGCACTCCCGTCGGTGACCTCGACGACGAAGGACAGCTCGTCGCCCGCAGAACCCGGCAGCAGCTGCACGTCGCGCACCGAGACGGCCGGCCCGCTGCCGGCTCCAGCGCGCTGGTCGAAGATCTGCTCGTCGCTCAATGCCGGGGTGCGTGTGGGTGCCACTCGTCGTGCCCCGAGGGCGTCGACGGAACGGGCAAGACGCAGCAGGGTCGAATCGGAGTACGCGGCACCGGCCAGGGTCAGGCCGACCGGCATGGACGTGTCGCTCATCGATCCCATGGGAACGGTGACGGTCGGGATACCGAGGTGGCGGGGGACGAGATTGCCGTTGGCCACCCATACACCGTTGCGCCACGCGATATCGGCGGATGCCACGTCGACATCGGCATCGGCGGGACCGACGTCGGCAACGGCCGGGAAGAGAACCGCATCGAACCGATTGTCCTGCAACCACTTCTCGAAATCGACGCGGCGGACTTCCTCCAGCCCACGCATTCCCGCCTCCACGGACGGGATGCGATCGAACGGTGTTACTCCGGCCGCAGCCATGGGAACGTAGTCCGCCAGATCGTAGGCCGTGTCGAACGGGAGAATGCCGTAGCGATCGGGGAGCGCGCCGGTGGGATGCGGGAAGATGCGCCCCGCGTCGGTCTCGGTCAACCCGCTCAGGCCGGGCTGACCGTTCGCGGCGAGGAAGCTGTCGAACGCCCACACCGACAGTTCTTCCAACTCTCGCTCGAGGAACTCGGCGGGAACCAAGCCGCGGTCGACCATCGTGCGAGAGTCCGGGTGCAGGCCTTCGTAATTCTCCGCGACGGGGAAGTCGGTTTCGATCACCTCTGCACCTGCCGCAACCAAGGCGTCGCGCATGGTGCGCCACAGAGTCATCACCGAATCGCGGGTGTGGATCGGGTACGCACTGTCGGGATCGCCGTTGATGTACAGCCGCGGCACGGCGAGTCGGAGTCCCTGCAGCGGCAGTGGGGGTAGATCGGTGAAGGACGCGGGCCGGACCTCCGACGCTGTTGGAATCGGAACCCAGTCCTGCATGCGCCAGAGGTCGCCGTCGGTGACGGCGTCGTCCGCGACGACCACGTCGAGTAGGCGCAATAGATCGTCGACCGTACGCGCATGCGGCACAACGACATCCATGGTGGGGACCAACGGCCAGTTGCCGCGCACCGAGATGACCCCACGGGAGGGCGTGTACGCGACGAGGGCGTTGTTCGACGCGGGTGCGCGTCCGGAAGACCAGGTTTCTTCGGCGAGTCCGAAGGCGGCGAAGCTCGCAGCCGTCGCTGTACCCGAGCCGTTGGAGGAACCCGAGCCGAATGCCGAGGTGAGAAATTCTGCGGCGTAGGGGCTTTCGGCGCGCCCGTAGAGTCCGCGTTGCATTCCGCCCGCTGCCATCGGCGGCATGTTGGTCAGGCCGAGGCAAATCGCACCGGCCGCTCGCAATTGGGCCACGGCGAACGCGTCGTCGGTCGCGACGAGGCCCTCGAAGGCGGGCGAGCCGGCCGTCACCGGTAGTCCGCGCACCTTGTAGCTGGACTTCGCCGTGTACGGGATGCCGTCCATCGGGCCCAGGGTCTGTCCGGCGGCTCGGCGTCGGTCGGATGCGGCTGCTTCCTCGAATGCGTCGGGGTTGAGTACCGGTACGGCGTTCAGGGCGATACCCGTTCGGTCGAAGTACCCGATGCGGTTCAGGTAGCGCGCCACGAGTTCGACGCTCGTCACGGTGCCCTCGGCGAGCGCGGCGGCCACGCCGGCGACATCGGCCTCGACCACGGTGAAGGAAGGAGAAGTCATGACCAGAACTAAAACACACACTGTCGGTTTTGGGAACGGGTGAACAGAAAAAACTGCCGACATGCAAAGCTGTCGGTACGTCGACGACCGCCCGAGAGGAGGCGACCATGGCACGACCACCTCGCGCCCTTTTGAGCCGTGACCTGATTGCGCGCACCGCATTGGCGCTGGTCGATCGGCATGGAGCCGAGGGTGCCAGCATGCGGGGAGTGGCGCTGAAATTGGGCGTGAACCCTACTTCCCTCTACAACCACGTGGCCGACCGCGCGGCAATGATCGAAGACGTTCGAGCTTTGGTCTCGGCCCGAATCGACTCCGCACCGCTACGCGAATTGCACTGGGAGGACGGCCTCGTCGCCTGGGCCAGGTCCTATCGATTCGCCTTCGCGCAGCATCACCGCGCGGTTCCCCTGCTGATGACCACGCGCGCATCGTCCCCGGTGCTGTTGGCGGAGTACGAGGATTTCTCGGTTGCTGCCGAGGCGGTGGGCTGGACCAGCCGGGACGTCCTGCCTTTGCTGACCGCATTCGAATCGTTCATCCTCGGTAGTGTCCTCGACATGTCCGGCCCGAGTGTCGTGTTCGATCCGGCAGGCCAGGAGGAGGCTTTTCCGCGACTGGCCGCGGCCTACGAGACGGTGCAGGACGAGGACGTCGATGACCCCATCGCCACCCGCGCCTTCGAGATGGGTCTGACGATGCTCGTCGCGTCGGCACGTCCGCGCGCGTGACATGCGCGCGCCGCACCGCGTGGCGTGCAGCGGGTGTCGACTGCGGCCGGCCGGCGGTCAGCGATCGACGAGACGCTGCCTGAGGCCGACGAGTAACGCCGACAGGCCGAGTTCGAAGGCCACGTCGGTGGGATCCGGTTGTTCCTCGGGGTCGCCCACCGCTGCCGTCAGTGCCGGGTGCGCCTGCGAATCCGGTGTGTAGAGGTTTCCGCCGCTGCCCATGTCGAGGGCAGAGCCGAGAATGAAGTTGTCGAACGCGATGATGATCGGCAGCACTTCGGGCCAATCGAAGCCCGCCGCGTGCAGACCCTCGGCGATGCGCTCGTACTCCGAGAGTGATTCACGGTCGCGCACACGCGAGGTGGCGAACAGGCGAATGGACCCGGGATGTTGGGCGAATGCCGCCCGATAGGACCATGCCAGCCTGATCAAGGCCTCGTCCCACGGGCAGGTGCCGAATCCCGAACTGTCGATCGTGCGTCCGATTCTGGCTCGCATTCGGTCGATCACCTCGTCGCGTCCGGTCACGTGATGGTAGAGCGAGGACGGGTGTACGTGGAGCTTCGATGCGAGCTGTTTGACGGTGAAATCGCCTGTGGCATCGGTGATGTGCAGCGCCGCGTCGACGATGCTGTCTACGTCGAGCAGTGCTGTTCTTGGCCTTGCCACATCGACTCCTTGTCGTTCGGGGTCTTGTCGAACTGCGAACTGTGGTCTAGGTTACAGCAAAACCAAACGTCGTTGGATTAACCACACGGAGCCGGCCATGACCATTCCCCAACATTCCGGGCAGCCCAACGCCCTCGACCGCGCCAGTCTGAACTCGCGCGACATCGTCTTCTTCGTCATCGCTGCCGCGGCCCCCCTGACCGTGATGGTGGCCGTTGCTCCCATCGCGCTGCTGGTGGGCGGCATCGGTGCGCCCGCGGGATACCTGTGCGCAGGCCTGATCAGCACGGTATTCGCCATCGGCTTCACGAAAATGGCCCGGCACGTGCACAACAACGGCGCGTTCTACTCCTACATCCGGATGGGGTTGGGCAAGGTTGCCGGTCTGGGCAGCGCACTGGTGGCCGTCGTGGGCTACACGCTTCTACAGATAAGCACCTACGGACTGTTCGGCGCGGTGACCAAGGCGACCGTGAACGACTTCGTCGGAGTAGACCTGCCGTGGTGGTTGTGGTCGTTGGTTGCTGCTGCCATCGTGTCGGTGCTCGGCTACCGATCGATTCGGGTGGGAGCGAAGATCCTCGGTGTGCTGCTCGTTCTGGAGGTGTTGGTACTTCTCGTCCTGGCGATCGCCGTGATCGCCCAAGGCGGAGCAAGCGGTCTGAACCTGCAGCCGTTCTACCCCGAGAACGTGTTCACCGGGTCGATGGGAGCGGTACTCGCCGTATCGTTCGCCGCGTTCGTGGGGTTCGAGGCAACTGCGCTGTTCCGCAACGAGGCCGTGCGTCCGGACCGGACGGTCCCGCGGGCGACGTATGCCGCGGTGATCTTCCTCGCGGTCTTCTACTGCTTCGTCGTCTGGATCGCGGTCATGGCGTTCGGTGCCGAGAACGCGGTCGCTGCTGCAGCGGCCGACCCCGCCGGGTTCTTCTTCACCGCAATGCAGACCTATGTCGGCAGTGCAGCAACGGATGTGATGCGCGTTCTGATCGTGTCCAGCGGACTCGCAGCTCTGTTGGCTTTCCACAACGCGATCACCAGGTACGGATACGCACTCGGTCGTGAAGGAATCTTCCCGGTGCGGCTGAGCTCCGTGCACAGCAAGCACCTGTCGCCCCACATCGCCAGTATCGTGCAGACGGTGACCGCAGTGGTGGCGATCCTGTGTTTCGGAGTCGCAAGCGTCGATCCCGTCCTACAGTTGGCCGCCTGGACAGCGAGTACAGGAACCGTGGGAATCCTTGCGCTGCAATGGCTCACCTCGCTGTCGGTAGCCGTGTTCTTCCTGCGAGGTAAAGAGGTGGCGCGCGATCTGGGCGCGGCGATCGCCGGGATCGCTGCCTTCGTGCTTATCGGCATCGCTCTGTACCTCGTCATCGACAAGATCGAAATTGCCACGCTGACGACCGATCCGGTGGTGAACACCGTCGCGTCCATCGGTTCTGTCGTGGTGTTCGCGCTGGGCTCGGCGCTGGCTCTGTGGATCCGAGCGCGTCGACCCCAGGTGTATGCACGCCTGGGCACCACCGACATCGATTCCGAAATACTTCCCGATACCCAGGCCGGCCCGTCGACCACATCGACCAGGACACGCGCCGACGATGCACGAGGAGTGCGACATGACTGACGCCACCCTGATTCTGATCAACGCAACCGTGCTCACCCAGGTGGACGGTGCGGAGCCGCAGCAAGCCGTCGCAGTCCGAGACAACCGGGTGATCGCGGTCGGCAGCACCGACAACGTCCTGGGATGCAGCGGTCCCGGAACGCAGATCATCGACCTGGCCGGCAGCACCGTGACGCCCGGATGGGTCGACGCCCACACGCACGTGGTGCAGGGCGCGTTGATGTCACTCGGGGTGGACTTCAGTCGATGCGAAACTCTGGACGACGTTCGTCGGGTGCTGCACGACGCGCAACCGACGGACGGCTGGATTCGCGGCTGGGGTCTGAACCACAACGTGTTCGGTGGGCAGGCTCCGAGTTTCGCTGCCATTTCCGAGTCGGTCACGACTCCGGTACTGATTCGGTTCTACGACGCGCATTCGTCACTGGCCAACCGGGCCGCACTCGATATCGCTGGAGTGAGCGGCCGAGAAACCTTCGACCACGGCGTTGCCCGAGTGGCGGTCGACGGTAGTGGAATCCCCACCGGTCACCTGATCGAAGAACCGGCCATCCATCTCGTCGAGCATGTGATGCCTGCGCAGAATGTCGGAGCGGCAAAGTCGCTGCTGCACAGCGTGACCGAAGAGATGGCGTCGGTAGGGCTGACCGGAGTGCACGTCATGGACGATCTCCCCGGGACCGTGGAGATGATTCGGGCGCTCGACCAGGACGACGCCGGACTGCGGTTCTGGGTGTACGGCTGGGTGCAGCCGGATCATCCTGCCGAACGGGTCGAGCAACTGGCTGCGCTGGTACACAGCACCGCCGGGACTCGGTGGCAGTACGCGGGCGCGAAACTGTTCATGGACGGCACCGTAGAAGGTGGGACGGCCTGGTTGTGCCACCCGGACCTGTACGGCGACGGGACCCGGCCGTCGTGGACCGACCCGGATCGCTACGCGGCCGTGGTGCGCGAACTCCACAGCCGCGCAGTGTCGACCACCACCCATGCGATCGGCGATGCCGCTGTGCACCACTGCGTGCAGACCCTGGCGGCCCTCGGTGACGGTGGGGTGAGGCATCGACTCGAACACCTCGAAACCGTCTGTCCCGACGATCTGACATCGATCGCCGCCGCCGGTATCGCTGCATCTATGCAGCCGACCCACTGCACCAGGTACACCCGGGCCGACGAGGCCGACGATTGGTCTCGGCGCATGGGCCGCGATCGGATCGACCGGGGCTGGCCGGTGGCAGAGCTTCTGGATCTCGGTGTCACCGTTGCGCTCGGGTCCGATTGGCCGGTAGCGCATTTCGATCCACGAGTCGTCATGGCCGATGCCCGGTTGCGCCGCCCGGCAGACCGACCGGAAGATCCTGCTCGTCAACCCCGGCAAGCGATCTCGGCGCGCCAAGCGCTTGATGGGTACACCAGTCACGCGGCTGCAGCGGCCGGTCTCACCGACGGCACCGGAACCATCGTGGTCGGCGGCCCCGCAGATTTCACTGCAGTGGGCGGAGACCTGATGGGCCCGGCGGACGGGATCCCCGAACTACCGATCATCGCGACGATCGTCGGTGGAAGCGTGGTCTACGAACGCTGATCAGCGTTCATGGCTCTACTCCCGTCCGGGGGCGATCGCTTGCAACGTCTGTCGTAGCTCTCGAACGGCGCGGTCGCCCAGGGCGGCCAGTATCTCGGACTGCGTCGACGCCAGCGCACGCTGCGCGTCGACGCACAGCGTGCGGCCGGCGTCGGTGGCGTCGATTCGCTTGTTTCGTCGATCTGCGGGGTCGACCCGTCGGCTGATCAGTTCGCGGGCCTCCAGATCGTCTACCAACGCCACGATCTGACTCGGGTCCAGGCCGAGTTCCTCGGCGAGCTGCCGTTGCCCGAGTCCGTCCGCATGCTCGCAGGCAAGTGCCAGCACGGAATACGACCGTACTCGCAGCTCGAAGGGTGCCAGTGCCGTTTTGGCGGCGGCGGTCAGCGACGTTCCTGCGCGCGTCAGCAGGAATCCGATGTCGTCGGACAGGGGGGCGATGTCGGTCATGGGGCTCCTCGTATCGACGACGATCCTAGCAAAAGTAAATCATTGACTTTATCAATTATTGATGGTTTTCTCAGTTCGGAAACCACGAAGAGGAGAGAGCTATGAATCTCGACAACAAGGTCGCCGTCGTCACCGGGAGCGGGCAGGGGCTCGGTCTGGCGTACGCCCAGGACCTCGCGCGCCATGGCGCAGCCGTCGTGATCAACGATGTGGACCAGGCGATCGCGGACGCCGCTGTCGCCTCGATCGTCGACGCGGGTGGCCGGGCAGTGGCCGTCGTGGCACCGGTGGGCAGCACCGAGACCGCACAGAAGTTGGTCGCCGCGGCGATCGAGTCGTTCGGTCGTCTCGACGTCATGGTCACCAACGCGGGGATCCTGCGCGACAAGGTGCTGTGGAAGATGTCCGACGACGACTTCGACGCCGTGGTCAACGTTCACCTTCGCGGCACGTTCACCTGTGCGCGTGAAGCAGCCGTCCACTTCCGCGCTCAGGGTGAGGGTGGCCGGATCGTGTGCATCGGCTCTCCTGCCGGCCAGCGCGGAAACTTCGGCCAGACGAACTACTCCGGTTCCAAGGCAGGCATCGTCGGCATGGTGCGTACCTGGGCGATGGAGCTCCAGCGTGCAGGCGTCACCGTGAACGCTGTCTGCCCGGTGGCGGCCACAGCGATGACCGAGACCATCCCGTTCCTGCAGCCGTACATCGAGGCCATGCGTAACGGAGATGCGTTGCCGCCCTTCGCCCGTCGTGAACTCGGCTTCGGAACACCCGCGGACGCCGCAGGAATCGTGTCGTTCCTGGCCAGCGACGCGAGTGCAGACGTGACCGGTCAGGCCTTTGCGATCGGCGGCGACCGCCTGGCGCTGTGGACGCATCCCGACATGATCGCCACGAGCTACCACGACGGCGGCTGGTCGGCCGAGGACATCGCCGATGCCTGGCCGGCGACCTTCGGAGACAGCCTCGAATCGGTAGGGGAGAACCTTCCCGTCGAGCCGGCCCGATGAGCGCGAAATACGAGTGCGCCATCGACTTCGACGCGATCGTCGCACTCGATGTGCACACCCATGTCGAGATCGACGGCTGCGGGCACCGATCTCTCGACGACGAGTTGATGGCAGCGTCGGAGAAGTACTTCAAGTCCGGTGAGGAGCGCACCCCCGGCATCGATGCGATCGCCGACTACTACCGGTCCCGAAACATGGCCGCCGTGGTGTTCACCGTCGATGCCGGTGCAGCGTCCGGGCATTCACCGAACTCGGTGGAGGAGATCGCCGAAGGGGCCGCCCGCCACAACGACGTACTGATCCCCTTCGGCTCGGTCGACCCCTGGCAGGGCAAAGCAGCAGTGCGGCGGGTGCATCGCCTCGTCGAGGAGTTCGGTGTTCGCGGCTTCAAGTTCCACCCCAGCATGCAGGGGTTCGAGCCGAACGATCGCCGCTTCTATCCGATCTACGAGGCCATCACCGAGGCCGGAGTGCCCGCGCTGTTCCACACCGGCCAAACCGGTATCGGCGCTGGACTTCCCGGTGGTCACGGCATCAAGCTGCGCTACTCCGATCCGATGCTGCTCGACGACGTCGCCGCGGATATCCCGGATCTGACAGTGATCATGGCGCACCCCGCGGTGCCGTGGGCGGATGCGCAGATCTCGATCGCCACACACAAATCGAACGTGTACATCGACCTGTCGGGGTGGTCCCCGAAATACTTCCCGCCCCAACTGGTGCGGGCGGCGAATTCCATGCTGAAGCGAAAGGTGTTGTTCGGATCCGACTTTCCGGTTCTGACGCCGGACCGCTGGATGAAGGACTTCGCCGCGCTCGACATCAAGGACGAGATTCGTCCACTCGTGTTCAAGACCAATGCACTGGCCGCACTCGGCCTGTCCGCCAAGGAGACATCATGACCACCCGCGTCGCCACTCTCGCCGAGTTGAAGAACCTTGAAGGCACCGAACTGGGTACCAGTTCGTGGATCGAGGTGCCCCAGCAGCGCATAAACACCTTCGCCGACGCCACCGACGACCATCAGTGGATCCACGTCGATCCCGAACGCGCCAAGGCAGAAAGTCCCTTCGGCGGGCCGATCGCGCACGGCTATCTGACTCTGTCGCTGATCATCCCGATGTGGGAGGAGCTGCTGGTGGTCGACAGCGTCACCACGAAGATCAACTACGGCTTGAACAAGGTCCGCTTCACCAACCCGGTTCCCGCCGGCGGCCGAGTTCGACTGGCCGCGACGCTGAAGAGCTACGAAGAACTACCCAAGGGCGGAGCCCAGCTGACCGTTGCGGCGACGATCGAACTCGAAGGCAGCGAGCGGCCCGCGGTCGTCGTCGAGGCCGTCTACCGCATGTTCGACTGAGATCACGGACCCGAGAGGAACAGATTTCAGATGCGTAATCAAGGAGTCGGGTCGTGGATCCGTCGACGCACCAGGCAGTGCCCACGAGCCACCGCGATCGAGTTCCGCGGGCAGAGTTCGACGTACGAACAACTCGACGAGCGCACCACCCGGCTCGCGCACGGTCTGCGCGAGCTGGGCGTGGCCCCCGGAGATCGAGTCGGACTGTTGTCCACCAATCATCCTGCCTATCTCGAAGTGCTGTTCGCCTGCGGCGTGCTCGGAGCGATCTTCGTGCCACTCAACGCACGGTTGACCGCACCGGAAGTTGCTTTCGCAGTAACGGACTCGGGTCTGTCGGTGTTGGTGCACTCGGAGGCGTTGGCGGAGACCGCGACCTCCGCCGTCGGTGACGGCCCCGCGCGCCGTCTGACGTTGGGCGAGGAGTACGAATCGCTGATCTCGGCGGCCCCCTCGACGCGCATCGACGAAGCGGTGGAGGGTGCGGATCTGTGCTTCGTCATGTACACCTCCGGCACGACCGGTAAGCCCAAAGGTGTCGCGATGACTCACGACAACGTGCTGTACGCCGTTCTCAACGCAGTCCTCGATCTCGACCTGTGCAGCGACGAGGTGGCACTGGTCTGCGCACCGCTGTTCCATACCGCTGCGCTCGACATGGTTGCCCTACCGGTCCTGTTCAAGGGTGGCTCGGTTGTGATCGAGGAAGGGTTCGATGCCGGACGCGTGCTCGATCTGGTCGAATCACGTTCGATCACGTATACGTTCGGAGTGCCGACGATCTTGGACTCGCTCGCGTCGCATCCCGCGTGGGACGATACGAATCTGAGCTCGCTGCGACGGGTGGTGGTGGCCGCCGCACCGGTACCGCCGCGCACACTTCGGACGTACTCCGAACGCGGCATCAAGATGTGCCAGGGCTACGGTCTCACCGAAAGTGGGCCTGGTGCAACGATGCTCGCTGCAATCGATGCCGAACGCAAAATGGGTACCGCAGGTGTGCCGCACACCTTCTCCGACGTCAGGATCGTCGACGCGATGTCGCAACCCGTCGGTCCGGGGGAGCGCGGTGAAATTCAGATCCAGGGCCCCAACGTCATGAAGGAGTACTGGGGTCGCCCCGAAGCGACGGCCGATGTGTTCGACGACGGCTGGCTGCGTACCGGCGACATCGGAATTGCCGATGCAGAAGGTTTCGTCACGATCGTCGATCGGCTCAAGGACATGATCATCTCGGGCGGGGAGAACATCTATCCCGCCGAGGTCGAGGCGGCACTTCTCGAAGTGCCCGGGATCGACAGTTGCGCGGTGTTCGGTGTGCCCGACGACAAATGGGGTGAGTCCGCCGTTGCCGCGATCACTGTGGTCGAGGGAGCAGCCGTCGAAATCGATTCGATCGCGGATGCGCTCGGCGGTCGACTCGCGCGGTACAAGATCCCCAAGCGCTACATTCTCGTCGACGAGATCCCGCGTAATCCGACGGGGAAGATTCGCAAGAACGAGTTGCGGGAGCAGTTCTCGAAACCTGCCCCCGCGTCCACTCAGTCTGCCTGAGCTTGCGGCTGATTCTGTGTGATGCAGTGAATTCCGCCCCCGCGGGCGAAGAGCGGCCGAGCATCGACGGTGACGACGGTGCGGTCCGGGTAAGCCGCAGAAAGAACGGCAGCAGCCTCTTCGTCCGCGGGATCGCCGAAGCTACAGGCGATCACGCCGTCGTTGACGACGTAGTGATTGATGTAGCTGTAATCGACGAAACCCTCCTCGTCGCGGAGAAGCTCTGGTGCCGGCACTTTCACGATGGTCCATTTTTCGCCGCGTGCGTCGGTACTGTTCTCGAAAATCTCGAACACGGTCTTGCTGACATCGTGATCGGGATGTTCCGGGTTGCGCTGGTCGTGGATCAGGACGACACCGGGCGAGGGGATGGCAGCGACGATGTCGACGTGACCCCGTGTTCCGAATTCTTCCGCGTCACGGGTGAGTCCCCGGGGAAGCCAGATCACCGTGGTGGCACCGATCGTGCGTGCCAGTTCCGCTTCGATATCGGCCTTCGACAGCGTGGGATTGCGGCCGGGATCGAGTTGCACCGTCTCGGTGACGAGAACGGTGCCCAGTCCGTCCACCTGAATACCGCCGCCCTCGTTGACGATCGGTGAATCGATCGCGTCGACACCGGATTTGTCGATGACGAGCGCGCCGATCTTCGAGTCCTTGTCCCAGCGCGCCCAGTCCTGCGCGCCCCAGCCGTTGAACACCCAGTCGACCCCGCCGACACGGCCGTCCTCGGACATCACGAACGTGGGCCCGATGTCGCGCATCCAGGCGTCGTTCAACGGCGCTTCGACGATGTCGATGGGAAATGCGGTGTCGGCGGCCAGATACGTTCGCGCGACGGCACTTTCAGCGGGATCGACGATGACGGTGACCGGCTCGAATCGAGCGACCGCCTGTGCAACCTGGGCCCACGTGGTCCGCGCCTCGTGCTGCTCCTCGGGCGTATCGCCCAGCGAATAGCCCTCGGACGGGTAGGCCATCCAGGTCCGTTCGTGCCGTGCACCTTCGGCCGGCATCGTCCACTGCATCACTGCCTCCCGAGCGTCGACGCGATGTCCGCGGCGGTGCGGTGACCCATACGAACGGCGCCGTCGACGTGCTGGTAGCCCTCTGCGGCAATGTCGGAGCAGGAGAAGTGAATCGGGCCGACGGGAGTGCGGCTGTCCTTGCCGTAACGGTGGAGCCCGCCGAGATCGAAGCTCGCTGCGTACGCACCGCGGGTCCACTCCTCCGAACCCCAGTCCGATTCGTAGTAGACCACCGGCTCGGTTGCCTTGGGCCCGAGGTAGTGCGCGATGGATTCGAGAATCTTCGCGCGGCGATCCTGCTCGTCGAGCTCGAACATCGCGTCGGCCTTGGCGTCGGACACGAAGCCGACCAGTGTGCCCCGGCTGTCCTGGTGGTTGGTGTTGTCGTAGACCTCCTGCACGATTTCGGAGGCACCGAAGCCGGTTCCCGACAACCCGTCCTCGCGCCAGAACGGAGTGTCGTAGACGGCGTGGACCTTGATGACCAACCCCAGCGACTGGTGCTGGTGCATCTGATGCTGTCGACGCGGCAGCGGTGGGTCGTAGGAGATGCGCGAGTACAGGTTCGGCGGAACGGCGAGGATGACACGCTTGGCGTGCACCTCGATGTCTCCGTCGGCCAATACCGTTGCGCCGTCGGAGTTCCACCCCACCGTGCGCACCGGCGCGTTCAGGAAGACGTCGTCGCCGAGCGCGGCTGCCATCCGGATCGACACCTGTTGCATGCCACCGACGACACGCTTGTCGAGGATGAAGTTCTCGTCCACCAAGTGTGAGAACGAACCTGCCGAGGCGGCCATCAGTACTGCTTGTAGAGCCGAGAACGCGTGGGCCGGTTTGGTCAGCATGCCGCCGGCGATGAACATGCCGATGTTGCCTCGTGCTTCGGGATCGTCCGATCGGTCCACGAGCCATTGCTCGAACGAGACCGTATCCAGTTCACGCGAGAGCGGATGTGCCCATGGCTCTTCGGGGCCGATTTGGGCGGCCAAGTCGTCGAGCAGTGCGATGAGCCGGTCCATTTCCTTCTCGGTCGTCTCGTCGACGGGGAAGGAGTCACCCGAATATCGGGTTCGCTCACCCGCGGCGGAGATGTAGACCGATTCGCCCTCGCGATACCGGTCGAACGTCTCGAGGCCGAGTTCGTCGATCAACGCGATCAGCGACTCCTGATCGGGAGAGACCCACTGGCCGCCGATTTCCAGGCTGGCCCCGTCGATGGTGTTCGTCCACGTGCGTCCACCGACGCGGTCCCGCGCTTCCAGCACCGCGACGGACAAGCCCGCCTTGCGTAGTTCGTTTGCTGCGGCCAGGCCGGAAGGGCCGGCCCCGACGATAGCGACGTCGCGTTCGAGGGTGGGCACTGACGAGCTCCTTTGGTTGCGGTACATCGGTTTCGGCCGATAGCACCTCGATTCTGTCCGGAATTCATCCGATGTGCACACGACGAAGTGGCTACTCGAGTACGGTCGTGCGCTCCGTTTCGGACAACCGCCGGTGCGCGATATGCGGTGCGAGTCAGTGCGCAAGGGGCGCAATTGCCTCGAGCACGTCGGCGAGGTGATCGTGCATTGCTTTACGAGCGCGAACCGGATCACGTTCTGCTATTGCGTGATAGATGCTGCGATGGGCATCGACGGAGCGCTGCATCCGTTGCTCGGTCTGAAAACTGGCCTGCCGCGACGGTGCCATCCATTCGTTCGTTTCGGTCACGAGTCTGGTGAGCATGGAATTGTGGGCGAGCCCGGCGATCGCGAGATGAAATTGCACGTCGCACAGTTGCATCACCTGCAGTGACGGTGGCCGATTCGCGAGCTCGCGTTCCGAGGTCTCGAGTGGAGTGCGCAGGGCATGCAGTTCCGACGTACGGTGGCGAACGGCGGCGCGTTCGGCGATGGGCGGTTCGACGACCGTACGTAGATCCATCACCTCGCGAACGGTGCGGTGGTCGCTGCTCATGCTGCCGAAGATGCTTCCTTCGGCAAGCGCGCGCATCTCGAGCGGTGCGACGATACGACCGGCGCGGGGCTTGCGCGTCAGATAGCCGCGTAGTTCGAGGTCCTGTAGTGCGTGACGGATCGAGATTCGCGATGCCCCGAGCATGGTGACCAAGGCGCGCTCGCTGGGTAGTTTCGATCCAGCTTCGACGCGACCGCTGTCGATGAGTTGCGCGATTCTGCCACTGAGCAATTCGGGGACCGACGCCGCCTCGACGTCGATTTCGGACCACGCTGTCATGGATAGCTCCGTTCCCCGGCGGTTACCAACTGGTCCTACCAAAATACCAGATGGGGTCTATTTCCCCAGTAAAGCTCGCTTGACGTGTAAATATCCTGCCCTTCACCTTGACGGTCTGGTCCTACCAGTTTTAGATCAAAGCACAGTGACTCCGGTCACTCATCTACTCGACCCAGCGTTTCTCGAACCCAGAGGTGGACCCGCATGACAACGGACGGAACTCTCGAAAAGCCGAGCGCGAGCGGAAAACGCGGTGCACTCGGCTCCACGTTCAAGGGTCAACCGCGCGGACTCGTGACGCTGGCCGGCACGGAGCTGTGGGAACGGTTCAGCTTTTACGGCCTTCAGGTGATCCTCGCGTACTACCTGTACTACTCACTCGTCGACGGGGGACTCGGACTCGACGTCGGAGTGGCCGTCGGGATCGCCGGATCGTACGGCGGTGCCGTCTACATCGCACAGATGGTCGGAGCCTGGGTTGCCGATCGTCTCGTCGCCCCGCGGACGGTGGTGCTCTACTCGGCCATCTCGATCATCCTCGGCCACGTGGTGCTGGCGTTGATCACGACGACGGCGGGTATGGGCGCGGGGCTGTTGCTGATCGTCATCGGAACGGGCGGACTCAAGGTCAACGTCACCGCGATGGTCGGAATGCTCTATGCGAACGACGACCCCAAGCGGGACTCGGGCTACTCGCTCTACTACATGGGCATCTCGCTCGGCGCCTTCCTCGGCCCGCTGCTCACCGGTGCCCTGCAGAGCTCGGCCGGTTTTCATATCGCGTTCGGTGCAGCGGCAGTGGGCATGCTGATCGGTCTGATCCAGTACGTGGTCGGCTACAAACATCTGCCCGAAGCAACCCGGACCGTGCCCAATCCTCTTCCGCGCTCGCGCCGGGCCACGGCCGCAGCCGTTGCCGTATCGGTCACCGTGGTCGTTGTTGCCGCAGCTGTCAGCGGGATCCTGAATCTCGACAATCTGGGAACCGTGCTGACTGCGATCATCGCCCTCGCCAGCATCGCCTACTTCGCAATGCTGTTGTCCTCCAAAAAGGTCGACGCCACCGAACACCGGCGAGTGCTCGCCTACATTCCGGTCTTCCTCAGCAGCTTGTTGTTCTGGACGTTGCTGTTCCAGTTGTTCACCACCCTGGCGGTGTACATGGACACCCGTGTCGATCTGACGATCGGGTCGTTGACGATTCCCGCGGCAACAGTGATCACGTTGGAAGGTCTGTTCGCCACTGTCATCGCACCGATCTACGCCGTCGTGTGGACTCGAATGGGTAACCGTCAGCCCAGTACCGGTACGAAAATCGTGGCGGGAATCGGTCTGCTGGCCGTGGCGATGGCCATGTTCGCGGCGATGGCAAGCACGTCCGGCGCAACGAACTCGGTCGCACTCGTACTTGTCGCCATGTTGCTGTTCGCTGCCGGTGAGATAGCCGTCGTGCCGTCCGTGCTCTCTGCCACTGCACAACTTGCGCCTGCCTCGCACAAGGCAGGGATGACGTCGCTGTACTTCTTGACGATGGCGGGTGGCTCGACGCTGGCCGGCTTGCTCGCTCAGAAGTACTCCGCAGCAACAGAACTGAGCTTCTTCGGTGCGACGGCGGTGGTGGCGATCGCGGCCGCCGCGGTGCTGTACGTTGCCTATCGAAAGCTCGTCGCACGCGCACTCTGACCCAACGCTTCTGGTCGAAACAGACAATTCTGCCCGGCCCGTCACCCGACCGGCCGTATCCGAAGGAGCTTTACATGTCCGAACATTCGGAATCGACGCCCGCAGTGGCGATCGCCGCGCCGCACACTGCGGCCGTCGACGCTGCCCGTACGATTCTCGAAGCCGGTGGCAACGCCGTCGACGCGGCGGTCGCCGCGGCTGCGGCTCTCACCGTGGTCTACCCGCACATGTGCAGTGTGGGAGGCGATGTCATCGCCTTACTGCGCACGAGCGACGGCAGCACCACCTGCATCAACGCATCGGGTGCGTACGGTTCGGCCGCGTCGGTCGACCAGCTTTTCGAGGCCGTTCCGACGATGCCGATCAACGGGCCGCTGACCGTATCGGTTCCCGGTGCAGTGTCCGGATGGGCAGCTCTGCTCGACGCAGGTGGCTCGCTGCCGTTGCCCAGTGTGCTGGCACCGGCGATCGTGCTTGCAACCGAAGGCTTTCCGGCGAGTCCCGGGCTCGTCGAAATGATCGAACTCGACCGAGATGCGCTGATAACGGACCCCGGTCTGCGCGCTGCGTTCTTCGTCGACGGTCACCCCATTCCGGTCGGACACCTGGTGGTCCAGCCCGAGCTGGCCCGAACGCTGACCGACCTGGCGACCGACGGCCTGGACTCCTTCTATCGTGGCCATACCGCGGACAGATTCGCAGCGGGATTGAAGAAGCTCGACGTTCCGGTTTCGCGAGAAGATCTCGATCGTCATCGTCCGAGCATCGAAAAGCCTCTGGTGAGAGAATTCGCCGGCTTCTCGGTAGCCACTGCACCGCCTAACTCGCAGGGATACACGCTGATTCGATCTCTCGGTGCCGCCCTCGCGGGTGGTACGTCTGCGGCCGATGTCGACGCCGGGGTGTTGGCCGAGATCTTCTACGACTCGGACGAACATCGCGACACCTATCTCGCGGATCCACGCTGTGCCACTCTGGAATTAGACGATCAACTTTCGACTGCCGGCTTCGCGGCGATTCACGGCGCGGCGGCTGCCCGGGTGGCGGGTGCCGAGCGACAGACATCGACGGCGTCGCCGCGTCCGGGCGGCGATACGGTCGGAATCGCTGTCGTAGCACGAGACGGCACAGCAGTGTCGTTGATACAGTCCGTTTTTCACTCCTTCGGCGCGCAGATTCTCGAACCCGACACCGGGCTGGTATTGCACAACCGCGCTGCATTCTTCACCCTCGATGCTGCATCGCCGAATCGCGTCGCAGCAGGCAAGCGGCCCGCGCACACCCTCGTTCCGGTCATCGTGGAATGGGCGGACGGAGCGGTGTCCGCCCATTCCACGATGGGAGGCAAAGCACAGTCGCAGATTCATACCCAGCTGATCCTGCGGGCCCTGAGTGGATGCGATCCGCAACAGACTGTCTCTGCGCCCCGATTCATCGTCGGCGGGCTGGAAGCAGGTACGACCAATGGTTCGGTGCTGTTGGAGCCGACACTGGAGGAGTCGGCCGTCGAGCAGATCTCGCGGACCGTGTTCACGGTGAAGCACGGCATCGAAATGGACAGCAATGCTGGACATTCCATGGTGGCCAGGGTTCGGGCCGATGGAACGCTCGAAGCCGGTGCAGATCCGCGTAGTGACGGCGGCGTGTCGGTGACCGAATGAGTGTCGACGAGTCGTTATCGGCTGCAGAACAATCTATGCCCACTACCGCCAGGCAACGTCTGCACAAGGCAGTGAGCAGCAACTTTCGGCTGTGGTCGATGATGGCGCTGACAATGGTGACCGGCATGCTCGACGCCGTCGGCTACCTGGGACTGGACCGAATCTTTACCGGGAACATGACCGGCAACATCGTCATCCTCGGTCTGGGGGTGGCAGGCGAGGACGGGCTGCCGATCGTCGGTCCGCTGGTAGCGCTGTTCGCATTCGTGCTCGGAGCCGCGCTGGCCGGCTTGACGCTGCGTTCGGCCGCCCCAGGATGGAATGTCCGGGTGACCGCGATCTTCACCGCGGGGACGGTAACGCTGGTGGCCGCAGGGGTGGTGTTGCTGGTGGTCGATGTGGAGGGCACCTCGCCGTTGGGTATCGCGATAGCCAGCATCATCGCCGTCGACATGGGGGCTCAGGCGCTGGCGGCGCGCTTTCTGGCGGTCAAGGACATGACGACCGTCGTCGTGACGTCGACGATCACCTCTCTTGCCGGGGAGTCCTTCGTCGCGCCCGGACCCGGCCGACTGTTCAACCGCCGTCTCTGGGCGATCCTGGTGCTCTTCGTCGGGGCCGTGCTCGGAGCACTTCTGATGCAAGTACACATTGCGTTGCCGGTGCTCCTTGCGGCCGCGCTCACCGGGACCGTTGCCGCACTCGGTCATGCTGGGTGGGAACGCGTGTCGAGCTGAGCGTCGAACCACACACGAGGGAGCCGCTTGCTGTGCGCGAGCGGCTCCCTTCCCTGTCGGCCAGCAACCCGGTTGGGCGGCTCTGCCGAGTTCGACGGACTCAGCCGCTCACACTCTGCAGGTCCATTCCGGCCGGTTTCTTCAGTGGAGTGAACGTTCCGACACTCTGCTCGACTGCTCGTGCCGCAGCGAGTGCGATGTGGTCGCCGTTGCGCGGAGCGATCAGCTGAACCCCGGACGGGATGCCGTCCGAGTCGAGCCCGGTGGGCACGGCCACGGACGGTAGGCCCAGGAGGTTGACCGTCACCAACAGGCGGTGATCACGCCACAGTTGGGTGGTTGCTTCGGGACCCGCCAGGTCGTAACCGACGGCCGTCATCCGCCGGGCCGACACGGGGCCCAACACGATCGGGTACTCGGCGTGGAACCTTTCCCACGCTGCCGCAATCAACAAACGCTGGCCCCACGCTGCCTTGTACTCCGCGATCGACTCGTAGACCTCGGTCTCCGAGGAATTGTCGAGAAAGTACTGCGTCGCGCCCGCGCCGAGGGGAACGGCACCGCTGTCCGGCTGGAAATTTCCGACGAACTCGGTGACCGAGAGCCGACGCCACAGCACCGCAGCCTCTTCGATCATGGGTGCCTCGCTCTCGACGACCTCCCACCCGGCAGCAGCCAGAGCCCCCGCGGCCGCCGAGATCGCTTCGGCCACTTGCGGATCCACACCCCAGCCCGCGGGATCGCGCGTCACGGCGACGCGACGTACCCCGTCGTAGGTGGCGGGATGCGGAATCGAGGTCGCCATAGGATCGAGGCCGTCCGATCCGTGCATCAGCGAGAATGCGGTGTCCAAGTCGTCGACGCGACGAGCGATCGGTCCGTTGACCGCAAAGAACTGCTCTGTCAGGGGCCAGGCCTCGATGGGTGAGGGTGCCGGAACTCGACCCGCCGAGGGACGCAAGGCGCAGATGCCGGCGGCGTAGGCCGGCAACCGTAGAGATCCGCCGTAGTCGTTGCCGAGTCCGATGACGGACATTCCGGTGGCCACGGCGACGCTGTCTCCGCCGCTGGAGCCGCCGGCCACTCGGTCGCGGTCCCACGGGTTGTAGGTCCGTCCGAAGAGTTCGTTGTCTGTGTCCCAACGTAAGCCGGTGTCGGGCATGTTTCCCCGGCCGATCGGAATTGCTCCTGCCTCCATCAGTCGGCGGACCATCGTCGCATCCGACGAGGGAATCGCATCAGCGAGATAGGTCCAGCCTTGCGTCGACGCAGACCACGTCAGGTCGATGTTCTCCTTCACCGAGATCGGTACTCCGGCAAGCTCTCCGATTTCTTCACCATCGAAGATTCGTCGATCGATGGCGTCTGCGAGTTCGCGTGCGCGGTCGTGGAATACGACCGTGAGTGCACCGAGGTGACCGTTGACCTCGGAGATGCGGTCGAGATGTGCCTCGATCACCTCGCGTGCGGTCACGGCGCGAGTGCGAACGAGTTGGGCGATCTCGCGGGCGCCGAGCGTCCAGAGAGCGGGGTGTGCCTGAGTCATGCTGTGCCTCCAGTGGAGTGGGACGGGCCGTCGTGTCGGGCACGAATGCGGCACCGAGCGGAGTGATCAGGCCAGAACTTCGAAGACGTCGATCGTCGTTCCGGTCGCGGCAGTTGTTGCGCGGCCCACGAAAACCGAGCGCGTGAGCCACTGAAGTTGCGGTGACGTCGTACGGAACCGAGGAGTGGACTGGAAATAGCCCATCTCGTCGCTGGACTCACCGGGCAGATGTCTGACGATTCCGAGGTTGACCACGTCGATGATCTCGTCCTGATCGGTACGGATCAGATATCGCGCTTCGACCTGGTAGGCGTCGTCTGCGCGGGTCAGGCACCAGTCGCCACCGCCGGCAATGATCGTTCCCGAGACATCGCCTTCCATGGTTCCGCCGGTGATCGGGATAAACTCGAGCAGCTCGGTATCTCGTTGTTCGAGGGGTAGGTAGGGGCCGGTGTCGGCAACGATGCGGAATGCGAATCGCAGCTCGGGTGCCGTGGGGGAGTCCATCGCTCGTCCAATCTCGGGTCGTGCCTTTGGGTATTGAAGTGACTATGGTCATAGTCAGCGCTATAGTCAATGGCATTCACTAAATGCTGCCGTCTGAAGCAGTTTGAAATACTCGGTACGCGTCGGTCGCGAAGGGAGATGCCGATGAGTTCGGACGAACGCAAGCGCCGTAAGAGGGGATCGCTGTCGCAGGAGGAAATCGTTGGAGCGGCGCTCGCGATCCTGGACACCGAGGGCGCGCCGGCACTGAAGTTCTCGCGATTGGGGGACGAGTTGAAGTCGTCCCCGACGGCGGTATACCGGCATTTCGCGAGTCGCCACGACGTCCTCACCGCCGTGGCCGATCACCTCGACGAGTTGTCCCTGGACGGGTACGAGCCGACCGACGAGTGGCGTGCAGATCTCGAAGATCTCGCCTGGCGTGCGTGGCGAACGACGACTGCGCACCCGGCTGCAGCCGCTGCCACGTTCTCCTTGGTCACCAACGGGCCGAACGAATTGAGGGCCGTCGAATGGGTGCTCCGAGCAATGCACATGGCAGGTTTGCGAGGCCGCGCCGCCGTGATCCAATATCAGGTCTTCGCGAATCTGGTTCTCGGTTCGTCCAGTGCCGAAGGTGCTCGGCTCAGTGCATCGGACCCGCGTGAAGTGAAGGACGGATGGGTGCAGGTGTACGCCCCGAAGCATCCCGAGAATTTCCCTTATGCAGAGCAAGCCAAAGCCGAACTGGCACTGATGAATTACGAGGAAGTTTTCGCCAAGCAGGTCGAGATGTACCTCGATGCCCTCGAGGCACTCGCCTCGAAAGGCCGAGAGTAGTTCAGGCTGTTCCCGGTTCGGTTGTTCCATATTGGAGGTACTGACTCATGATTTCAACCAAAGCTGGAACCGATAGGCCGGTGGCGGTGGTGACCGGTGCAGGTGGTCCTGACGGTATCGGGTTCGCGTGCGCCCGAGCGTTGGCGGCGACGCATTCGCTCGTCATCGCGGCAACGTCGTCGCGGATCGAATTGCGCGTCACGGAGTTGACCGAGATCGGGGCTGACGCGATCGGCTTCATCGGTGATCTCACCGACTCGTCGACCGCCAAGCGCTTGGTGGACAGGGCAGTCGAACACTTCGGCCGCGTCGACGTTCTGGTGAACAACGCGGGAATGACCGCGACGACGGGGAGCGAAGAACAGACCCCGGCGGATCTCACCACGGACGATCGATGGCACGCCGCGATCTCACGGAACCTCGACACGAACTTCTTCGTCACCCGTGCCGCGCTCGCGCACATGAAGCAACAGCAGTTCGGCCGGATCGTGAACGTCGGTTCGGTATCGGGTTCGGTCATGGCCTACGGGGGAGATGCCTCCTACCACGCCGCCAAGGCGGCACTGGTGGGTTTGACGCGGTCGATCGCGATCGACAACGCGCGGCAGGGGATCACCGCAAATATCGTTGCCCCGGGCTGGATAGCGACGGGATCGGCGACCGAACACGAGAACGCGATGGGAGCGGCAAGCCCACTGGGGCGGTCCGGTCGACCGGACGAAGTGGCAGCACTTGTCGAATTTCTCGCGTCCGCATCGGCGTCGTACATCACCGGCCAGGTTTTCCTCGTCGACGGAGGAAACTCCATCGCCGAAGAGCGCGGCGTCAGCACACACCCCGCGAACTGACGTGCCGCGCGACGAACCCGCTGAGCTCTACCCGGCTACCTGGTCGTCAGATCGCTCTCGTCCCGCAACGCGGAGGTGCTTCGGTCGAGTGTCTTGCCCTCGAAGAATGCGGGACGTCGGAACCTCATGACGATCATCAGCACAGCGCCGAAGACGAGGATGCCGAAGCCGAGGAAGAACACGAGTCCGATGCCACCGATCGATGCTCCGCTGGCGTTCTCCGGATCCATGCTTTCGCCGAGCGATATCAGGAACACGGCGAGCAGCATGAGTCCGCCGAGAAGCGGGAATACGAAGCGGAAGACCGTGTTACGCACGCTGTCGAACAGGCGTCCGCGGAAGTACCAGATGCAGGCGAAGGCGGTGATGCCGTAGTACCAGCAGATCATGATGCCCAGGGCCGCAATGGTATCGATCAGCGTGCGCTCGGACAGGAAGGTGACCACTGTGTAGAACCCCGCGGTGACTGCTCCTGCGACCACGGTTGCGAACGACGGCACCAGGAAGCGGGGTGACACTTCTGCGAACTTATTGGGGAAGGCACCGTAGGAGCCCATGGCCAGCATCGTTCGCGCTGCAGGCAGGAACGTCGTCTGCAGGCTCGCCAACGAGGACACCAGTACTGCGAGGAACAGCAGCATTCCGCCCCATTTGCCGAGTACCGGGTCGGCCAGAGAGCCGAATACGTTCTCGGCGTTGTCCGGGTTACCCAGGCCCAGGCCGTCCTCGCCTACTCCTGCGTACATCATGGCGGCAACCGCGACGAGGAGGTATGTGAGCAGAATGGTTGCTACGCAAAGCAACCCGGCGCGGCCAGGCGTCGTCTTCGGGTTCTTCGATTCCTCGCCGAGCGTCAAGCACGTATCCCAACCCCAGAAGGCGAAGATCGACCCGGTCAGTCCGATCACGAACGCACCGACGGCCACGCCCGTGAACGGGTTGAACCAGTCCAGGTCGAAGGTGACTCCGCCCGGAGCGTCCCCTGCACCGACGTGTATCAGAGCGACGACTGCGAAGATCACGAGCAGAACCATCTGGAAGCCGACCGTGACAATCTGCAGTTTCTCACTCGTGGTAATTCCCCTACTCGCAATCCAGGTGGCCGCTGCGATGAACACGAGCGTCGTTCCTACGTTGACGAACTTGTTGCCGGGCAGATCGGCGATGGACGGTGTATCGAACAACTTCGCCAGGAACAGGTAGAAGAACTGCACTGCGATGGCCGCGAGGTTGGACAGCACGATGATCGTCGCAATCACCATGCCCCAGCCGCACATCCATCCGACATAGGGCCCGAAAGCTTTGGTCGACCACGTGAACGACGCGCCGCAATCCGGGGACTCTGAGTTGAGCTCGCGATAGGCGTACGCGGTGAGAAACATGGGAACGAATCCCGCGATCAGGATCGCAGGCATCTTCAGGCCGACGGCAGCGACGATCAGGCCGATGCTTGCCGTCAGCGTGTAACCCGGTGCCACAGAGGAGATTCCGAGTACGGCACCCGAGAAGGTGCCGATGGTGCCTGTGGCCAAACCCTTGGCGCTGACTCCATCGGAAGCGGAAGAGGGCCCGCTCACGTTCTTCTCCATATTCGAGCCTTCCGTCGACGGATTCATGATTCGAACTCCTGCTTGGGGACTATCACCATGGGGACCGGCAAGACGCGAAGCATCTTCGTTGCCGTCGAACCGAGGAAGAGTCGGCGGGGCTGAGCGAGGCGGCTGGAGCCGACCATCACCAGATCGCCGTCCTGCCAGTCGAGCGTCCGAACCGCAGATTCCACGGACGATCCGTCCGCAATGGTCACCGACAGTGGAAAGTCATCCGACAAAGTGGATTTGGCTTCGTCCACCAGCTCACGTGCGTGCACGACGGCACGCTCACGCGCGGTGTCGAAACTGTCCCGGGCATCGCGCAGGTCGTTGCGGGGATCGAGCGCAACCAAAGACACGAGCCGCAGTGGAGTGTGCATTCTTTCGCAGGTCCGGACCGCCGTCCGCAGCAGTATGTCCGCGCCCGTCCTGGTTCCCAGCGCGCAGGTCACCTCACGAATCTCGCGAGCAGACGAGTGCCGGGTGCCGCGCGGTGCGAGTGCGAGCGGCACGTGCGCCGAATGCAGCAGTTCGGTCGACACCGAGCCGACGGCATGACGTCCGAGCAAGCCGTCCCCCGACGCACCGACCACGATGGCTGCAGCCCCGAGCCGGGCAACCTCGTCGAGCAATCCCTGCGCGAAGGACTCGTGGAAACTTGCATGCACGGCGACGTCGATGTCGGACGGCACCGTCGATTTCGCCTCCTCGAGCCAGCCCTGCGCACGCGTGGCCAGGACGTCCTCATAACCGGTCTCGGCGGGGACTCTGGACGCAACGGTGCGGTCCGGTGGCAGAACCATGCAGATGTCGAGTTGTGCACCCAGACTCCGGGCGAGCTGTATCCCGAGAGTCAGACCGTCCTTACCGCTGGGGGTGGCGAGATATCCGACGACCAGGCGCATGCGCACGGCTCCTTCGTTTCGATAAAACAGGTGGAGGATTTGAACGAAATGGTCACAGCAGGCTCCGCAGTCTCCCCTCCTGCGTGATCATCGGCTCCGAGACAGGGCGAGCGAGAGCTCTGCGCTCACCACGCAGACTTGGGAATTGCTGGGCATGTCGACGCTGCGGAGTTCACCGACCATCCGGGACAAGCGTTCAGCGGACGTGGTGTTGACAGACTGCCACGCGGCGACGGCGTCGGCAGCAGAAATGGCGTGCGCGGCGTCGCGCAATACCTGTTCGGTCATGTCGTGCCAGTGCTCGCGAAGTGCATCGACCAGAACGGTGCCCGCCATCGCCTCCCAGTAATCGGCTCCGCCGGAGGCGACGGTGGACCGTTCCACCAATTGCTCGAGACCCATGACCCGGCCGAATTCGAGATAGGTGTCTGCGACGTCGGTGACCGGTCGAGCGAGGGACCGAGCCGTGGCCGCCACTGCGAATGCCTCGGAGAGGACGCGCAGTGTGCGCCGGTCGACGGCGAGGTCCCCGGTCAAAGGCGGAAGCGCGGCTCGAAGTTCGCGTACCGGTCCGGTGAAGCGTTCGATCGTCGCCAGCGGCGTCATGTCCTCATCGCGGTTCTGCAACAACCACGAGGTGGTCCGTTCGATCAGATCCTGTACGCCGCAGTGCAGCACGAGTCTGGTGCTGTGCGACACGCCGGGTAGGTAGGCAACGACGTTCCACAGGTGGTCGATGTCGAAAATCTGTCGCACGACGGCATATGCAACCGCGATATCGGCCGTGTCCACGCCCAGGCGCTCTTCCAACCGGTGAATCATGCCTGGCCCGACGCGGTCGATCATGTGGCCGGTCACCACGACCGCCACTATCTCGCGAGCCAGGGGATGCCTGCGGATGTGGTGGGGAACCAGGAAACGGATCGATTCCGGAAAATAGCCGTCGAGTACCCCGTCGAACACCGGGTCGTCCAGCAGGGGAGAGGCGAGCAGCTCGGTGGCCACCAAACTCTTCGACTGCGCCAGCAACACTGCGATCTCGGGTCGAACCAACCCCTGCCCCAGGCGGTGTCGAGCCCGGAGCTCTGCGGGTGAGGGGAGAACCGCAGCGGCTCGACTGATTCCCGCGTCGCGTTCGAGGTTGTCGATCAGCCGTTCGTGACGGCCGAGCAGGAACGGGGCGTGAGCCTCGGCGAGGCTGATCGCGAGGGTCTGCGATGCGGCGTCGGCCAGCACCGACTCGCCGATCTCGTCCTGCACCAGGGACAAGGCACTGTCGCGTTCGGTCACGGACAGTTCGCCGTCCGCGACCGCGGCATCCACCGCGATCTTCAGATTCACCTCACGGTCGGAGGTGGCAACACCCGTGGCGTTGTCTATGAAGTCGGCATTCACGGAACCGCCGGCGAGGGCGTACTCGATCCGGGCACGCTGGGTGAGACCGAGGTTTCCGCCCTCGCCGACCACCCGGGCCTGCAATTCGGACGCGTCGACGCGAACGGAGTCGTTGGCCGGATCTGCAGAGTCGGCGTGCCCCTCGGTCGAGGCCTTGACGTAGGTGCCGATTCCTCCGTTCCACAGCAGATCCACCGGTGCGGTCAGCAGCGCCTTGACGAGTGCGTTGGGCGAGAGAGTGCTGACGTCTACTCCCAGTAGTTTCTGCATGGGCGGCGACAGTTCGATGGACTTGACCGACCGGGGCCATACTGCACCTCCTGAGGAGAGTGCGTCGGTGTCGTAGTCCGCCCAGCTGCTCCCGGGGATCGAGGCCAGTCGCGTCCGTTCACGGTAGGAAATCTCGGGATCGGGATTCGGGTCGAGGAAGATGTGTCGGTGATCGAACGCGCCGACGAGTCGAATGCTGTGGCTCAGGAGCATTCCGTTGCCGAAGACATCTCCGGACATGTCACCGATACCGACCACGGTGAACGCGTCGGTGTCGACATCGACTCCCTTCTCGGCGAAATGCCGTCGTACCGAGACCCACCCACCCCGGGCGGTAATTCCCATGGCCTTGTGGTCGTAGCCGGCCGAGCCTCCCGATGCGAACGCATCTCCGAGCCAGAATCCTCGGCGCATGGCAATGCTGTTGGCGAGGTCGGAGAATCGGGCAGTCCCCTTGTCGGCGGCGACCACGAGATACGGGTCGTCGCCGTCGCGGATCACCGTGCGAGTCGGATGTACCACCGCACCGTCGACGACGTTGTCGGTGACATCGAGCAGCGCCTCGATGAAACTCGTGTAGGCACCGCGGACTCCCTCGGGCGTCGGCGTCGATCGAACCACGAAAGCACCCTTGGCTCCCATCGGCACGATCGGCGAATTCTTGACGTGTTGCGTCTTCATCAGATCGAGCACTTCGGTGCGGAAGTCGTCGTGTCGGTCCGAATGCCGCAGACCCCCACGTGATGTGGGCCCGCTCCGCACGTGGCTCCCTTCGACGATCGGCGAGTGTACGAAAATCTCCCGATACGGGGTGACGGCGGTAGTCAACGACAATCGCGCCGGGTCGATCTTGAACGCCGCGGGTGGGGCACCGACCGTGCGGTTGTGCCGAAACCAATTGGTACGCAACACTGCCGCGAGGAAAGACCTCAGCCCGCGTAGCAATCGATCCTCGTCCAGCGCCGACGTGCGCTCGATCTCGGTGTCGAGAGTCTTCTCGGCAACTGCGGTCGGGGCGTCGCGATCGGTTACGTCCGGATCGAATCGTGCATGAAAGAGAGCGCAGAAGCTTCGGACGAAGTCGGGGTGCCGCAGCAGGATCGAGACCACAGTGGGTTCGGAGAGTTCCAGCCCGACCTGGCCCAGATAGCGGGCCGCGGCGCGAACGAGAACGGCGTCGCCGAACGGAATGGACGCCGCGGCGATGAGTCGCGTGAAACCATCGACCTCGAGGACACCCGACGCAGCGGCCTCGAATGCATCGCGCACTAGGCCCGGAGTTGTCGCAGACCAGCCGATGTCATCGGTATCGAAACCGAATCTGTGAACGGGCGCATCGCTGTGGTCACCCGGGGGCAACAACTCGTGGTGTGCCACCCGCAACCCGAGATCGGCGTACAGCGACACCAGATCGGCGAGAAGTGGAGCATCATGCCGCCACTCCATGACGGCAACGGGCATCTTTCGGTTCGCGGTGTCGATGAAGCGGAGTCGAACACCGCTGTTCTTCTCCGTCGTCGCCGAGGCGATCCCCTTGTGGGAATCGGAGGAGGCGGACGCGTCCCGAACCGCACGGGCATCACTCATGTTCTTCTCCTGACCATGTTCGACGAGAGCTGCGCCGTTCGCCATAGGGGCCAAGTGTGGCTGTGCGAGACGCGCGACACACCTGACGAAATGGATATCGGACTGTCGTCGAACGCTCCATTACGGACTTCGCGGGATCAAGAGGTGAGCCGCGTGCAACAGTTCGGGGATCAGACGCATCAGTGCGGTGGATATGTCCTATCGCAATTTCCGTCTGGTGCATACCTGGTGAGTTCGGAAATATGACGTGGACCACTCGGGCGAACAGGATTCGCCGGGCAAGAACTTCCGCAGACTTGCCACCACAGAAAGGCTGTTCCGTGCACGAACGCAGTGCCCGTGTCGATACCGATACGCCCGCCCGCAGTGAGCTCGCAATGAACTGGAAGGTGCTCGCGTTCGCGACAGTGGGTGCCGGACTGGGATTCAGTGCCCTCGGCTACACGCTCGGTCCCTTGATCGTGCCCCTGCAGAACGAGTTCGGTTGGGGCAGAGGGCAGATCACGCTGGCGAGTCTGTGGAGCTCGCTCGGCATGGCAATCGCATTGCCGTTCGCAGGTCCGTTGCTGGACCGGTTCGGTGTCAAACGTGTCGCAGCAGTATCCATTCCCCTGTTCGCCGCGACAATCTTCGCGCTCAGCCGATTCGACGGGGGACTCGGCTTCTTCCTCGTTCTCTACGGCATCACCGGGGTGCTCGGAGTCGGCACCTCGGCAGTGACCTACGCAAAAGCGGTGATCGAGCGCTTCGATCGCAGACGGGGCCTGGCCCTGGGAATCATGGCGACCGGACTCGGACTCGCCGGTCTCGGTCTGCCTCCGCTGATCGCCACGGTCATCGCTGCGGGTGGCTGGCGCGATGCCTATCTCACCCTGGCCGTTCTCACGCTCGTGCCCTTGCTGCTGCTGGCCGTGACGAAATTTCGTGAGCCGACCGGCAGCACGAAGTCCCTCACCTCGAGCCGAGCAGTGGCTCCGAGCGTCCGACAGTCCCTGGCGACGCGTGAGTTCTGGACCCTGGTCGGGTCGTTCTTCCTCCTCGGCTGGGCACTGCTGAGCATGGTCCCGCACTTCATTCCGATGCTGATCGACACCGGTGTGAATCCGGTCCGGGCTGCTCTGCTCGCGTCGTTCGTCGGAATAGGAACAGTCGTCGGACGCCCTGTCCTGGGCTGGTTGATCGACCGGTACTACGCAACGCACGTTGCCATACCCATGTTTCTCGCGGCCGCGTTCGGATGCGTTCTACTGCTGGTCGGGGGAGCGGGGTTCGCTCCGGTGACCGCACTGTTGATCGGGATCGGGTTCGGTGCCGAGATAGACCTCATGTCGTATCTGAGCTCGAAATACATTCACCCGTCGAACTTCGGCACGCTCTACAGTTACATCTACAGTGCGTTCATGATCGGATCGGCGATCGGTCCGGTGGCAGCCGGGTACATCTTCGACAGCAACGGCTCCTACCGTGTCGCACTCGTCATCGCCGCGTCTTTCCTCTGCCTGGGGTCGCTCACACTCGCGTCACTGCCCCGATACGACAAGGGCACCGAGACCACCTCTTCGGTGCGCACAACCGAGGTGCCCGCCGCGGGGCGGTAGGTACGAACTGCGAGACGGTGCTGTAGAAGCCGGCGGTCATTGCGCCGTCACCCGTTTCGCAGTGCGTCGTCGATTCTTGCTCCCACAGCGGCGGCACCGACCGCAGTCATGATCGTGCAGGCGTGGTCGAGACACATCAGCGGGGTGACCGATGTCAGGTCGAGAACATCGATGTCCCGAGGTGAGTACATTCGGTGCCGAATCCGCTCCAACGCTCCACTGCGCGTGCAGGAGTCGTATCGGCATCGTCAGTTCTCGGAACCGTGAAACGCCGAAGAATACGTCCTCGGCGTCGGCGACCACTGCATCGGACGACAGCCGCACCGACCCGTCCACCAGGTCGTGTTCGGCGTACGCACGCAGGAGTGGGTCGCCGCGGTCCAGCAGCGGCAGCGACGTCGACACCAGGAAGTCGACGTAGTCCTCGACGGCGTCGAAGCGCTGCCGAGTTCGCGCGATCCTGTCTGCGAACACCGCTGCCACCGACTCTCGGGTGAGACCGGCGGGCGGTGCTACCGGAACGCCCCCGTCGAGGTCGGCTGCGTGTCGAGCGAGCGACGACGGCCCCGTGACGTCGACGCTGTCGCCTCTGCCGCGCAGGTCGGGTGCAACCAGTGTGAGGTGTGGTGATTCCGCTCGTAGCCAGCCCCACAGCCTGCGTTGGCTGGATACTCCGTGCACCACGACGATGGGCTCACTGGTACCGGTGTGTGTTTCGACGACGAGGTCACCACCGCATACCGCAACGCGACCGACGGTCATGGTGCCGAGACTAGTGAACCCGGCCTCATCCGGGATGAATCCGACGGACGGCCGAGCGGTACGGTCGAACGGTGAACAATTCGACGGTCGACGTGCGCGCTGGCGCGCTGTGAGCATCTCCCCGAGCGACCGCACTTTCCTCTCGCGTGCCGTGGATCTGGCGGCGGAGGCAGCCGATACGGGCAACGATCCGTTCGGTTCGCTACTGGTGTCGAGCAGCGGGGACGTGCTGGCGGAGGACAGGAATCGGGTCGGTGACCGACACGATCCCACGCAACACCCCGAGATCGCTCTCTCGCGATGGGCGGCCACCAACTTGGCTCCCGATGAACGCCGGTCGTCGACGGTCTACACCTCCGGCGAACACTGTGTGATGTGCGCAGCAAGCCACGGGATCGTCGGGCTCGGACGCATCGTGTACGCCACCTCGACCGCCCAGCTGCTCACCTGGCTGAACGAATTCGGAGCGACACCGCTGGCCATCACGCCGGCATCGATCGAGCAGATCGTGCCCGGGATCGTGGTGGACGGGCCGGTCGCCGAGTTCGTCGACACCGTTCGCGATCTGCACAGACGCCGTCACGCACCTGCGGACTAGGTGTGTGAGCGGTGGTGGCGTAATTCCGGTCAGCGAACCGCTCACCGACGGTCCGAAATGGTCGATACTGCAAGCTCACGGCAGGTTCGGAGTCGGTCGAGGTCGGCCCGGTGTCGCTGAGTGGACCTTTCGCGTGGCGACGAGATGAATATCTCTCCACACTGATCGCTATTCGACGGCGCTCGTCGTCCTTTGTGTTCGCAGGAGGAGTTGAAATCTATGGTGCCACGTACGCAGAGCAGTGCATCCACGGCTGAGGGTTCGACCGAGCTCGCGCAGGGAAGCCTCAATGTCGCGCACATCGTGTTCATGGTCATGGCCACGGTCGCGCCCGCCGGAGGCGCGGTTGCGATTCTGCCTCTTGCCATCGGGCTGGGGGTAGGTGTAGGCACACCCGGAATGTACGTGTTCGTACTGGTGATCATGCTCTTGTTCGCCGTCGGTTTCACACGGATGGTCCCCTATGTGCAGAACGCGGGAGCCTTCTTCGCCTATATCGTGCGAGGTCTGGGGCGTCCTGTCGGCTTGGCCGGTGCATACATCGCTACCAGTGCGTACATCGCGCTGGCATGTGCCACCGGCGGCGCGATGGGCTTCTTCGCAGCCGGTAGCGTGAACAAGCTTGTCGGCGTGGATCTTCCATGGTGGTCGTACACCGTGGTGGGTCTGTTGGTCGTGTTCCTGCTGGGCTATCGCAAGATCACCCTTGCCGCGGGCGTACTGGGCGTTGCTCTCGTCGTCGAACTCGTTGTGATTCTGGTACTCGACATCGCCATCATCGCTCGAAACGGAATCGGCAGCTTTCCGATGGAATCGTTCAGTCCCAGCGCAGTCTTCGTTCCCGGAGCCATCGGAGTCGCGATGATCTTCGCGTTCTCGTGCTACCAGGGCTTCGAAGGCACCGCGATCTACGCGGAGGAGGCACGCGATCCCCAGCGCACGGTGCCGCGAGCAACGTACATTTCGATGGGGTGCATCGGCGTATTTTTCGTCCTGACCTCCTGGGCCTTCCTGGCCAGCTCGAGTGGTGCCACCGCCGCGGCCGCCGAAAGTCCGGGCACATTCGTCTACGACCTCAGCGACGAATTCGTCGGTCCGGCATGGACGACAACCCTCGAAGTGTTGATCGTGACCAGTTGCTTCGCCGGAATGCTTGCCTTCCACAACGCAGCGTCACGCTACCTGTTCGCACTGGGCCGGGACGGATTCCTGCCACGGTCGATGCGGACTCTCCATCCGCGTCACCAGTCTCCTGTCGTCGCCGGTTCGTCGAGCTACGTCGTCGAAACGCTCGTTGTCGTGGCATTCGCCATCGCGGGTCTCGACCCGCTGACGAATCTGTCGTCGGCGTTGACCGGCTTCGGGGCGGTGGGCCTGATGGCACTGATCACCACCACGTCCCTCGCAGTCCTGGTGTTCTTCGCTCGACAGCGTGAATTCGGTTGGGCGCGAACAGTTGCGCCGGCTCTTGCGTTGATCGGGTTCGGCACGATCACCTATTTCGCACTGTCGAACTTCCCGGCCATCACCGGTACCGATTCGGCCATCATCAACGGTCTGCCGCTGCTGCATCTGCTCACGATGGTGGTAGGAGTCGGCGTTGCACTGTATGCGCGCAAGAACCGTCAGGAGACCTACGCGAACATGGGACGAACCCTTGTCGACTGAATCCATGCTGCACGACACCGTGACCCTGGTGCGCTTCGGGTACGCCGATACCCCGCTCGGTCAACTGCACTATGCAGAGGCGGGGGTCGACGGTGTGCCGTTGATCTGCCTGCACCAGACCCCGCGTTCGTGGGACGAATTCGCCGAGTTGATGCCGCTCGTCGGGCCGTCCCGTCGCATCATCGCCATGGACATGTACGGGTTCGGTCAGTCGGCCAAACCTGCAGGGCCGCAGACGATCGAGCAGTATGCGTCGGGTGTGCTGCATCTGGCCGACGCGTTGGGTCTCGAACACTTCTCGGTCATGGGTCACCACACCGGCGCCGTAGTGGCGGTGGAGGTTGCCAGTGCGGCACCGGGGCGGGTGAAGTCCGTGATTCTGTCGTCTCCGTCGTATACCGGGCCCGAATACCGCGCCGGCCACGCCGACGGCCCCGGGGTCGACGTCGCGGAAATCGACGATCACGGCGGCCATATCGCGACGTGGTGGGGGCAGCGAGAGCCGTACTACCCGCCGCACCGTCCGGACCTGCTCGATCGCTTCGTCCGTGATGCGCTTGCGCCCGGGGTGGATCCGGCCGAGGGACACATCGCGTGTTCGCGCTACGTCATGGAGGATCGCATCGGTCTCGTGACGGCTCCGGTTCTCATTCTCGGCGGAGACGCGGACCCGTTCTCCTTCCCCGATATCGGTGTCGTTCGAGACGGTCTCGCGAAAGCATCGACTGTCGACATCGTGGTCGTCGAGGGCGGCACCATTCCCATGGTGGAGCAACTCCCGGCACCTGTTGCCACCGCCGTCGTGGGTTTTCTCGACACCCACACGCCCAAGGACGCCTGAACAGATACCGACAAGCTCGAACGCTGGTGTATCGGAAACACACCAGCGTTCGAGCTTTTTCGCGCTCCGAGGAGTCTGCTCAGATCATGGCTGAGTCGAATCCCACTAAGCCGAATCCCACTCCTGCACGATGAATTCCGCGGTGCGGCGTGCGTAGGCTTCGATCGACACCATCGGGTTCACCCCGGGTGCAGTGGGTAGTGCGCTCGCGTCTGCGACGTACACTCCGCAACAATCGTGCAGGCGACCGCGCCCGTTGACCACCGATGTCTCGGGGTCGAGACCGGTTGGGCAGGAGCCGCTCTGGTGGGCCGACAGTGTCAGGATGTCCGCGGCGTCCAAGCTGCCGAGCGTATCGAGAAAGGCATCGAAGTCTTCGCCCTGACGCCAACGAGGGTCGGACGGAAGGAACGTGAAGATCTCCTTGGCACCCGACGCACGGAGGATGCGCGCGAGTTCTTGATGAGTGCGACGGACCACCGCCAGGTCGACTGGGTCGTCGAGACCCCATGTGACGACTGGCATTCCGTGTGCATCGCCGTCCACACGTCCGGAGCCGTGATCGCGAACGAAACCCCAGACCCCGGAGACGTGCTCGAGGCGCAACTGCTCCTGCTTGTGTTGCTCACCGGAGTGCCACGGTGTGAGACCTGTCCAGAAGCCGAGACCCATGGGCGCGGCTTCCACGACGAACCCGTGTTCGCCTTCCACGTGCTCGAAGTCGTGACTGACGCTGGTGAGAATCTGCCCGGCCCAACCCTTCACGACCTCGTCGTAGACTCCGCTGACGAAGTACGAGGGGTGAACGTGCAGGTTTCGACCGACGCTCGGCCCGCCCAACCCTGAACGTTGCAGCAGTACGGGTGAGGCCATTGCACCCGCGGCCACGACGACGATCGGTGCCTCGACGACGATGTCGCGGTCTCCGTCGGGCGTGCTCACCACCGCACGGACGCCGACTGCTCGACCGTCGGCGTGCACGATTTCCCGGACGTCGCAATTGGGTAGCAGCTGGCCGCCCGAGTCGCTGGCATCCTGAAGGAATGTCTTCATCGTGGATTGTTTGCATCCTACGAGGCAACCGGCATTGCACTCCCCGCAGAAGCGGTCGTCGTCGTCTTGTGCGTTGCGTGCCAACGTTTTTCGGTTGAGTCCGGCAGCGTCGAGCCCACGATTGAGAATTCGGTTGACGCTGTTGTGGACGGTGTTGGCGGGTACCGCGTTAATCCGCGCCATCACCGATTCGATATGCGGGCCGAATTCGTCCGAGGACGCGCCCTCCATGCCCGCCTCGGCCCACTCCGCCAGTACGTACTCGGGTGTCGGGAGGCACGCCATGGAGTTGACCGTGGTTCCGCCACCGACGGTCGAGCCCGCCAGCAGGCCGACGCTGGCGTCGGTGGACCAGACGAAGCCGCCGCCGAGATACAGGTTCGGGAACGACAACGCCTCCAGCTGAGGCAGATCGGGCTCGTTCCGATAGGCACCTTTCTCCAGTACGAGAACCCTCATACCCGCGGCCGCAAGACGCGCCGCGACTACGCCGCCGCCCGCACCGGAACCCACCACCACCGCGTCGACCGACAGCGTGGTCGACCCGGATTCGGATAGTTCCGCCACGGTCAGGGTCTTCGGAAATTGCACTGCGGTCGGCGGTTCGAGCAACGGACCGGGGAAGCCGAGTGCCGGCCACGTCGGGTTGCGCGAGGCAGCGTCCGGCACGGTGTAGAACATTGCCAGCACAGTGCTCTGCAGTACCAGGGCACCGGGACGCGTCGACGGGTCGGCGAGCACCGTCAGCCATTGGTCGGCGCGTTGGTGAGCCGGGCTGTCCGCGAACGATTCCGAGAGTCTGTCGAGTACCCGTGCTACGAGGATGCGTACGTGCGGGGCCCAGAGGGGAAGGACGGAGTCGAGAATCCGATCCACCGCGAGATCGGACGCACTCGTGCTCCAGAACACGTGTTCTTCGGTCGTCGCCGCTGGGGGCGGAGAGATCTGCGGAACCAGAGTGTCGCAGAGTGCGGCCAAGATTCGGCGGTTCCAGGATGGTTGTGCGGAATCGACAGTCACCAGAACTCCTTACAGGTCAGAATTTGCCAGTGTTCACCTCGTCCCTCGATCGCAGGCTCGTGCGGTTTCGGTGAGCGAACCACTCGCAGCAGTCCCCACTGTGCTGCTGCCCAGCTGGAGGTGGCGAAGAGGAAGCCGAAATCTCTCGAGGACCGCTGAGCAAAACATCGGGCTGCGCGCTCGACCGCGCGCTGGTTGTGTGGGTAGCACACGCTGGCGACTCGAGATCTCGACCAGATGAATGCTATGAAAGGAACACCAGTGCGTCATCCGCTGTTCGATTCCCTGACATCCGACGAGTTTCGCCGCGTCGCAGATGTGGTTCGTCGTGAAGCCATTGCAGAAAGGCCGGGGTTCGCCGCGGTCTACACCGACGAGCCGGACAAGCGACTGCTCCGTGAAGGTCACGAGATCGCCCGTCGCGCAAGGGTTCTGTTGGTCGATCGGGCATCCGGCACCACACACGATGTCGTCGTCGATCTCGATGCCGACGCCGTCGTGTCGTCTTCGGTGATCACCGACGGGGCTGCACCCGTCCTGCTCGAGGAGTTCGATCTCGCTCCCGACCTGATCAAGCAGGATCCGCGGTACGTCGAGGCGCTTGCGCTGCGCGGCATCACGGACATGGACAAGGTCCAGATCGATCCGTGGGGCGTCGGCAACATGGCCGTTCCCGGTGTGCTCGATTACCCGGTCGACGGCCGACGCCTGGCCGGTTCTGTCTCCTACTACCGCGATTTCCCCGACGACAACGGATACGCGCACCCCATCGAGGGTGTCATCGCTGTGGTCGATCTGGTTGCGAACAAGGTCATCGACGTCCACGACTTCGGTGTTCGTCCGATGAACGTCGAGCAGGCCAACTACACGGCGGACGCGAACCAGCCGATGCGCTCGGACGTCGCCCCGCTCGTCATCACGCAGCCCGAGGGCGTCGGCTTCAAGATCGACGGCCGCGAGCTCACCTGGCAGAAGTGGCGCTTCCGGATCAACTGGCATCCGCTCGAGGGCCTGGTGCTGCATGCAGTGGAGTACCTGGACGGAGACGAGTACCGCTCGGTCCTGCACCGCGCGTCGCTGGGCGAAATGGTCGTACCCTATGGCGATCCGTCCAAGGAGCACTTCTGGCGCAGCGCATTCGACGCCGGTGAGTTCGGCCTCGGCAAGCTCGCCAACTCGCTTCGACTCGGCTGTGACTGCCTCGGTGAGATCGTCTACCTGGACGCGGAGAACGCCGGCGAGAACGGTGAACCCACCACTATCGAGAATGCAATCTGCATCCACGAAGAGGATGCGGGCATCCTGTGGAAGCACACCGACTGGATGACCGGCAAGGTCGATGTGCGTCGTTCGCGTCGCCTGGTCGTCAGCTTCATCGCCACTGTCGGCAACTACCACTACGGCTTCTACTGGAACTTCTACCAGGACGCGTCCATTCAGATGGAGGTCAAGCTGCTGGGGATCGTGCAGACCCGCTCGGTCGAAGAAGGCGAGACCTCTGCGCACGGCACCCGTATCGCGAAGAACATCGTCTCCAGCTACCACCAGCATCTGTTCTCGTTCCGGCTCGATACCGAAATCGACGGATGGCAGAACACCGTCGTACAGAACGATGCCTACGGCGTGCCGGTCGGTCCGGACAACCCCTACGGCAACGCAATCGGAGTCAAGAAAACGGTCATCGACCGCGAGCTGACCGGTGACGACCACACCAACACGCAGTCGTCTCGCAGTTGGCAGATCATGAACACCGCCAAGAAGAACGCATGGGGCAATCCGGTCAGTTACAAGTTCCTGCCCGGTTGGTCGTCGGCCACGATGCTGGCGCAGGATCCCTCACTGATCGCCAAGCGAGCCGGATTCGGCACCCGCAACATGTGGGTGACGCCGTACTCGCCCGCAGAAATGCGCCCGTCGGGTGACTTCCCGAACCAGAGCCGCTCCGGTGACGGTCTTCCCCGATGGACTGCGGAAAATCGCGCGACCGACAACACGGACGTCGTGCTCTGGCACACCTTGGGAGTGACACACATTCCGCGCGCCGAGGACTGGCCCGTCATGCCGACCGAGGTCGTGGGATTCCATCTGCTGCCGGTGAACTTCTTCGACAAGAACCCGGCCTTGGACGTGCCTGCTTCGTCGAGTGCACACGGCGGGAGCACTGCAGGCGACCAGCCGGGCGAAGCGTCATGTCACTGACACTCGGGCCTCCGGTGAACGCGCCGGTCGGGCGCGAAAAGAGCTCGGCCGGAGTCGATTCTGCCCTCGCAGCAGTTGCGATTCTGTGCTTCGTCGTGCACGTTGTGTTGTTGATCGTGACGGGCACGTCGATGCTCGTCATGGTTGTGTCGATGCTCGTCCTGTCCGGCCTGTGCGTGGCGTTCACGTGCAGGAAGGGCAACGGCCACCGGGTACGCGAGTATGCGGTCACCGCCGGTTTCGGTGTCGCGATGCTCACCGTGCACTGGGCGCTCATGTCGACGTCGCTGGGCCACCACAACCACACGTCGGCGGATCCCGCTGCAATGGATCATGCGGCAATGGGGCACGGGGCGATGGACATGGCCGGCTCCGGCAGTGTTCTGTCGGCGGGATCGTTCGAGGGATTGATGCAGGCCGGGTTGTTCTTCGCAGCTCTTCAGGTCGTGTTGGCAGTGGGCGCATCCGTGCGTGCACTGCGTAGCAGCGGTGAGTAGACCCATCGCCGCGACCGACCGCGAACTCGGAAACTCCGGTGCCGACGGCACCGGAGTTTCCGCGTCCACGGTGTCGGCACCATCGGGCCGAGGCCGTCTTCGCTTGGTCGTGATGCTCGGTGCGCTCACCGCACTCGGTCCGTTCACCGTCGACATGTATCTGTCGGCTTTTCCCGTCATCGCAACCGAATTCGCCATTTCGGAGACGGCGGTGCAGTTCACCCTGACCGGCACTCTGATCGGCTTCGCCGTCGGCCAACTGGTGATCGGTCCCATGTCGGATGCACTGGGTAGGCGACGTCCACTGATCGTGGCGTCGCTGCTTCACGTTGCGGCCTCTCTCGGGTGTGTGGTCGCGCCGGGTATCGAGGTGCTGGCCACGCTCCGGGTTCTGCAGGGTTTCGGAGGTGCCGCCGGGGCCGTCCTGGCCATGGCCGTGGTTCGAGACCTGTACCAAGGCAACGCCGCTGCGGTCATGATGTCGCGGTTGATGTTGGTGATGGGCGTGGCGCCGATCCTGGCCCCGTCGATCGGCGGCCTGGTGGTCGAATTGTCGACGTGGCGCGTGATCTTCGTGATCCTCGCGGCTCTGGGACTGGCCGCCGTCGCGATCGGCGCGTTCGCCATGCCCGAAACATTGCCCCCGGCCGCGCGGCAACAGAACGGTGCGCGCACGGTATTGCGGAATTACGCGCGACTCGGCACGGATCGAGCCTTCCTCTCGATGGTGCTCGTGTGCGGCTTGGGCCGAGTGGTGATGTTCTCCTACATCTCCGCCTCGCCGTTCGTCCTGCAAGGTAGCTTCGGGCTCACACCACAGCAATTCGGCATCGCCTTCGCTGTAGGCGCAGTCGTATTGATCGGCTCCTCGCAGCTCAACGTCGTCGTTCTTCGTCGATGGTCGACCCGGACCGTCCTGCTGTCCGCGCTGCTGATCGGCACTGTGGTGGCGGTCGTGTTCGTCGTCCTGGCCGCCACCGGCACCGGCGGATTGGCCGGTTTCGCGGTGCCGGTGCTGCTGATATTGGCCGTGATGGGAACGGTCCTGCCGAACGCCCCGGCACAAGCGCTGGCGGGTTACGGATCCGTGGCCGGTACTGCGTCGGCGTTGATAGGCGGCGTGCAATTCGCCTTCGCCGCGGCAGCCGCGCCGGTCGTCGGTCTGCTCGGCAACGACGCCCTCGCGGTGTCGTTCATGATGGCTTTCGCGGCTTCGGTTGCGTTGCTGCTGGTTCTCTTCGGTACCAGGCCCTCGGTGGGGACCGCTGAGCGAGACACAGTGGTTGTCGGCGACGCCCCTGTGGCCGAAGCTTGCGTCGTGACTGTGAGCCAGAACAACATCGAGGCCGCCGCCGAGCGGTTGAATCACGCTGTGAACAGCGGCGAGACCTGTGAGCCGGTCCGCGACCTGATCGGCCGTGACGACGTGACCGCGGCCTATGCGGTACAGGAAATCATCAACAATCAGCGCTTGGATTCCGGCAAGGTCGTGGTCGGCCGAAAGATCGGTTTGACGTCGAAAGCTGTTCAGGCGCAATTGGGTGTCGATCGCCCCGACTTCGGAATGTTGTTCGACGACATGGCCTACGGTGCCGATGCCGTCATTCCCGCCGAGCGGGTGTCGCAGCCGCGCGTCGAGGCCGAGATCGCCTTCGTGCTGCGCGAGGACCTGGCCGATGGGCCTCTCGACGCAGATCGCGTCAGACGTGCCACCGATTACGTGGTCGCGGCGCTCGAGGTCTGCGGTAGCCGAATCAGCAACTGGGACATCAGTTTCGCAGACACCGTGGCCGACAATGCGTCGGCGGGTGCTTACGTACTCGGCGACCGGAAAGTACCACTCGAGGATCTGGACCTGACCGAGGTGGACATGACCATGTCGATCGATGGCACTCAGGTGTCCGAGGGCAACGGTGCTGCCTGCCTCGGCGACCCGGTCGCAGCCGTGGTGTGGCTGGCGCAGACCGCGGCCGATCTCGGTCGTCCGTTGCGTGCCGGACAGGTCGTTCTGTCCGGGGCCTTGGGGCCGATGCGGGCTGTCGCCGCAGGGCAGTCGGTCACGGCCACCCTGACCGGTCTCGGATCGGTGAGCGCTTCCTTCCAGTAGTCAACCGAGTCGACCCGTTCTCCGTGTATCGCGCCGGAAGCGGATTGCACTCGCAACGTGTCACGTCAGAAGGAGAACAATGTCGTCGATCAGCCTCCCGGAAACCGCACGCGCGGCTTTCGTCCCCAGCGGGGATTATCAGCAGTTCATCGGTGGCGACTGGGTGAGCGGCCGCAGCACCTTCGAAGCCATCGACCCCAGTGTCGGCAGTGCCTGGGCGGCTCTGCCGCAGGGCACGGCCGCCGACGCGGAGTCCGCCGTGGGGGCGGCGGTCCGTGCCTTCGGTCAGTGGCGCAGGACGACTCAGGATCAGCGCCAGGCAATCCTGCTGTCGATCGCGGATCGATTCGAGTCCGAGGGCGAGCGTTTCGGTGCCTTGTTGGCGACCGAGAACGGCCGACCGGTCCGCGAAGCAGGCATCGCCGACATTCCTACGGTCGTTGCAATTTTCAGGTTCTACGCGGGCGTGATTCGCGCCTTCAACGGCGAGCAGATTCCGCTGTCGAATCCCGATACCTTGCTGTACACCAAGCGCGAGCCTCTCGGCGTGGTCGCCGCGATCATCTCGTGGAACTCCCCGTTGATCACGTTCGCGAACAAGGTGGCACCCGCACTCGCCGCCGGCAACACCGTGGTCGTCAAGCCCTCGGAGTACGCGTCGGCGAGCATTCTCGAATTCACTCGTCTGATCGGTGACCTGCTGCCGGCCGGTGTACTGAACATCGTCACCGGTCTCGGCCCCGAGACCGGAGCGGCTCTGGTCTCGCACCCCGACGTCGCCAAGATAACGTTCACCGGCGGTCCGGAAACTGCACGGGCAATCCTCGGCTCCGCAGCCCGCACACTGCGACCGAGTCTGATGGAGCTCGGCGGCAAGGGACCGATGATCGTCGCCGCCGACGCAGAACTCGACCTCGCAGTTCAGGACGCGCTGATGGGGATCTTCCTGGCCAATGGTCAGGCGTGCATCGCGGCGTCGCGTCTGTTGCTGCACGAGGACATCCACGACGAGTTCATCGAGCGGTTCGCTGCGGTGGCTCGAAAGATCAAGGTGGGCGACGCGACCGATCCCAGCAGTGAGATGGGTCCGTTGGTGTCGAGTCGTCAACTCGAACTGGTCAGCGGTCACGTCGAACGGGCGCGCGCAGAGGGCGTCTCGGTTGTCGTCGGAGACGAGCCCCTCGATCTCGACGACTCGTTGCACGGCGGCTTCTATCATCGGCCGGTGCTGCTCGCCGATCCCGAGGGCCACGCGACGATCGTGCGGACCGAGGTTTTCGGTCCGGTCACCGTCGCGGAACGCTACCGAACCGACGACGAAGCCATCACGCGCGCGAACGCATCGCCGTACGGCTTGGCGGCCGGAGTCTGGACGCAGAACCTGCGTCGCGCACACCAGTTCGCCGATCGCTTGGACGCGGGGATCGTGTGGGTGAACCGATGGTTCGATCTGCCCCCCGGTATGCCGATGGGCGGCCGAGGCGACAGTGGGTTCGGACGTGAATTGTCGTTCGAGACGCTGCGTGAATACTCCGCAGTCAAGTCGGTCAACATCGATCTCGGAAGCGATCGACCACCGCTGTGGGGATTGGCCGGGCAGTAGCGACGAAGTCGTCGGTGGCGTGATTGGCTGTGGGTATGAACGTTGCCGACGACTCGACGGAACACGACTCCGATCAGTCCACCCGGGATCGACTGCTGGATGCGGCCATCGACATCGCCGGTGAGACCGGGGTGCAGGCTGTCACGTACCGCGCAGTCGCTGCCCGCGTCGGCATGGCGCACGGTTTGGTCCGGCACCACTTCGGCACCCGGGAACAGCTACTGATCGAAGCGTTTCGCCGGGCTGCAATTCAGGATTCGGACGAAGTAGGTCTGGAGGCGAACTCGATCGACGAGTTCGCCTCCAATCTTGTTCCTACGTTGAACAATTCGCGTAAGCGTCAATTGTTGCAATACGACGAGACCACCCAGGCCGTCCGCGGGAATCTACCGATCGAGAACGTGCGTGGGTTGTATCGGCGATACGCCGCTCAGGTCCGCAGCACCCTCGACAATGCCGGCGTGCCCGACCCGGACGGTAGCATCTCCGAGCTGGTGTTCTCCGCCCTGGACGGACTGGTGATGCAACACATGGTGTTTTCCGACGACGCCCGGACCTCGCAGCTGCTGGAGCAGCTGCGAGAGGTCCTTCGACGCCTGGCGACGAACCGATCGATCAGTGATTCGCCGTGAACTCGGTGTCCACGCCCAAGGGTCCCAGTTTCTGAGATCCACCCGGATCGCCGATGGGTTCGCTTCGTCCCGGCAACGGCTCGTTGAAAAAGGCGATGGAATCTGCGACGAATTCTGCGAGCGCGGGATCCTTGCGTGCCTTGCGGTCCACGAAGACGGCGTCCACGGGGCACTCCACTTCGCATGCGCCGCAGTCGATGCACTCGTTGGGATTGATGTAGCTGCGACGGTCGCCGATGTAGATGCAGTCGACGGGGCACACTTCGATGCATGATCGATCGAGTTGATCGATGCAGTTGATTCCGATGACGTAGGACATGCTGGTTCCTCCTGATGTGGTGAGGTCTGGTGTGGTGAGGCGCTCAAGCGCCGTCGGTCGAATGCCCGGGGAAGAGCACGAGGTCGGGGTCGAGGTCGACCGCAACGTGGTTCATCGCGGTGGCAACCTCGCCGAATCCGACCGACATGAGCTTGACCTTGCCGTCGTAGTCGGTCACGTCGCCGGCGGCGTAGACGCGCGGCAGGTTGGTTCGACCCGCACGGTCGACCGCAATGGACCGGCCCCGCAGTTCGAGGTTCCAGTCGCGAATGGGGCCGAGATTGCTGATGAAGCCGAGAGCCGCGATCACGTGATCGGCCGCGACGACGGTTTCCTCGCCGCTCTTCGCCTTGAGCGCCACCTTCGACAGAGACCCGGATTCCAGATCGCCTACGAGAGAGAGGACTTCGGTGTCGGTGTGGATGGCGACCTTGCCCGAACGGACACGCTCGAGGGTTGCAGCATGACCTCGGAACGTGGCTCGTCGGTGTACCAGCGTGACCGATCGTGCGATCGAGGCCAGCGCGTCTGCCCAGTCGAGAGCGGAGTCGCCACCACCGACGATGACGACGTCCTGATCGGCGTGGACGGTGGGATCGGTGACGAAGTAGGAAAGCGCAGATCCGAGCCACTCGGTCCCGGTTTCCATCGCGCGCGGCGTCGGCGTACCGATACCGGCGGTCAGCACCACGGCACCGGCACGAACGATGGTGCCGTCGTCGAGTGTCAGGACCGGCAGCCCGTCCTCGTGGGTCAGCTCGAGGGCCTGACGGCCGAGCAGGTACGTCGGGGAAAAAGCACCGGCCTGCTCCACGAGATTGGCGACGAAGTCCCTACCCCGAATCGACGGCAGTGCGGCCACGTCGCGAATCTGCTTCTCCGGGTACAGGGCCATCACCTGACCGCCGGCCTGGGGGAGTGCATCGATGACTACGGTCTCCAGCCCGCGAAAGCCGGCGTAGTACGCGCCGTAGAGTCCGGTCGGGCCAGCGCCGACGATAGCGACGTCGGTCGTGACGACCGAGGGCTGAATGGTCATCGGGTCTCCTTCGAGTTCGTTGATGTTCTAGGGACAGTAGGCAGCAGCGTCGGATACATCACGTGAATTGGACCGCTGAGCGGAACCGTGCGGTGTTCTCGGGCCGAGGACGCCGGCCGCGGCGGCAAATTCCGGTAGGCGGACCGCTTCGATTGTGGTGTCCACTGCGCAGTGATGTGCTGTGGCCACTCGGAGCGATCAGTCGAGAAGTCGATCGCTTCCCACGACACGAGTGAACTGCACCTGGAGAGCACATATGAGCGAGACGCTGGAACCTCGCGCGGCGTCGACGGTATCGCGCCCTACCGTCGCGACACCGCCGAAAGAGGCGGATCAAGTGAAGACGCCGGCCCAGAAGAAGAAGGACGGCAACCTGCCCGGCAGGCAGGACTGGTCGAGTTGGCCGCTGTATCAGGCAGCCGGAGCCGGTTTCCGTGGCTACTGGTACCCGGTGGTGTTCTCGTCCAAGGTCGGCGAACGCCCCGTGCGGGTCAAGCTGCTCGGCGAGGACATCTTCGTCATCCGCGACCGCGGCGTCGTCCGAGGCATGGCCAACCGGTGCCCCCACCGCGGCGTGCCACTGAGCTACGGCAACAAACAATTTCCCGGCACGATCTCGTGCGTGTATCACGGCTGGACCTTCGACCTCGAGACCGGTGACCTCAAGGCCGCCATCACCGACGGACCCAAGTCGCCGATCTGCGGCAAGGTCACCCAACCGACCTACCACGTAGAAGAACGACTGGGAATGGTCTGGATCTTCGTCGGCGACGGCGAAGAGCCGCACCCCATCGACGAGCAGCTTCCCGAAGAACTGGTCAGCAATGCGGCCGTCATCGGTTCGCGGATCATGCCGCGAGAAGGTAACTGGCGCTTCGCCTGCGAGAACGGTTACGACGAGGGGCATGCGAAATACCTGCACCGAACGGCGCTGTGGCGTCTGTTCAAGGCGATGCCGGTGTGGAACACCACCAAGATCGTCAAGCGAGGTCGCTGGATCTACCGAGTTCAGCTCGAGCAGTTCTGGGATGCGGACTTCCCCGGGCTCGGCAAGTGGACCGGCAAGGCCTGGTTCAAGAGCAATCCGCCGAAGACCACCACGAACATCGGCAACACCGGTTCACACCGTGAGGTCAATGCAGTGATTGCGGCACAGGAGTTCCCGGGTTTCGCGTCGGTGAGTATGCCGGGCGTCCTGCGGATCGCCTACCCCACCTTCATTCACTACGAGTTCTACGTACCGGTCGACGAGGACAACCACCTCTACGTGGGAGTGATGGCGGACTTCCAGAAGGGGCTCAAGACCATTCCCTTCTACTTCAAGTACCTCGGAGCGGTCCGTTGGCTGTTCCACGGTCAGTTCTCCAGCCAGGACAAGTGGATGGTCGAGGTGACCGATGCTCCGCCGGAGAAGCTGTACCGACCCGACGACTCGCTTCTGCAGTGGCGCAAGCTCGCCGAGGACACGACAGAGGATCGGATCGACGCGTTGGCCGAACAGGGCATCGACGTGCCGACCCCGAAATGATCTCATCCTCTGATCCGAGCTCGACCTAAGGAGCAAAATATGTCAATCGTGCTGGGAATCGGGGCATCTCACTCCACGTTGATGAACACGCACTGGGACAAGGTTGTTCACACCGAGCGCGCCGAAGCGTTTCGAGACGGCCTCGCGACTGCCCGCGACCGCATCATCGAGGCACGTCCGGATGTCGTGGTTCTGGTGGGATCCAATCACTTCCGGGGTTTCTGGCTGGACCTGATCCCGTCCTTCACCATGGGCGTCGGTGAAGTGATTGCCGCAGGTGACGGTGGAACACCGAAGGGTCCGCAGAAGACCGATCCGGAGTTCGCTCGTGCGCTCGCTCAGTACCTGGTCGATGCCGGCACCGAGGTCGCGATCTCGGCGCGCCTGCAGATCGATCACGGGCAGTCGCACGCAATCCAGTACCTGCTCGACGGAATCGACGTCCCGGTGGTGCCGTTGGTGGTCAACGTCTTCGCTGCACCCCTGCCGACCCTGCCTCGGGTCGCCGAGCTCGGGCGCAATATCGCCGCGGCGATCGAGAGCCTCGGTGACCGCCGCGTCGTGGTGGTCGCATCGGGTGGACTGTCGCACCAGTTGCCCTGGCCGAGTGACTGGACCGCTCCCGAGGGGGAGGACGAGGAGTTCCTGGTCGAAGCCTGGTTGAACGGACGCGGCGAGTGGGAGCGATACGACAAGCGGCGGCGGGAGATCATCGTCGGTGCGCAGCCGACCATCTTCCCGGAATTCGACGAGCAGTTTCTGCGCGATCTCGAACACGGTGATCTGCAGAAGTACACACAATGGACGTCCGAGCAGATTGCCGAACACGCAGGAAACGGTGGCCAGGAGCTGCGTACGTGGCTGATGATGGCTGCTGCTCTCGGCTTCGCGCCCGGTAAGACCCTTGCGTATTCGCCGATGCCCGAATGGTTGACGGGCATGGGCGTGGCCGTGATCGAACCCGAATCCTCGCCAGGAGAGAAGAACTCATGACTGTCGCAACATCGGCTGCGGTCGGGAAGTCGCCCGCCGCGTCGGCACCCCCGGAAAGCCGCTTCATCGAAGCGGACGGTGCCACCTACCACTACTACGACATCGGCACCGGACAGGACACGATCTTCCTGCACGGTGGCGGGCCAGGATGCACCGCGTGGAGTGACTTCGGTCCCGTAGCACCGTATTTCGAGGCAGACCGACGCTGCGTTCTGGTCGATATCCTGCAGTACGGACAGTCGGAGAAGTGCCTGATCAACGGCCCGATGTGGGACTTCCATGCGGCCAAGACGGTGGCGCTGATGGACGCACTCGGCATCGAACAAGCCGACTTCGTGTGCAACTCGTGGGGTGGAACGATCGCGCTCAACGTGGCGGCCCTCTACCCCGAACGTGTTCGCTCACTGGTGATCACCGGCAGCATGCCGGTGTTCTACGGTCCGCTGGCACCACTTCCCGAACGTGGCCACCGAGGACGAACCGCTCGTGACGTCTACTACGGCGGCGAGGGACCCACCCGCGAGAAGATGCGGACTCTCATCACCCGTCTGGAATGGTGTGATGCCGACCGTCTTCCCGAGGAGACCCTGGACATGCGCTACCAGCAGAGCCTCGATCCCGAGGAAACTGCGCTGGCCGCGATGTCGGACAGCCCCCGCGGCGAATGGCAGGACCTGACACAGCAATTGGGCCTGATCGAGGCACCCACCCTGTTCATCTGGGGGCGAGAGGATGCATTCCTCACCCCCGATTATCCGATGATGCTCGCGCGCATGATCAAACGCGGCAATCTGCATGTGATGGACAACGTCTCGCACCATCTGCAGGAAGAGCGGCCCGCTGCGTACCACGCGGTGGTGTCCGGATTCTTCACTGCCAGCCAACATCCCTGATCGAGCGAACAAGGACACCGTCGTGAAGATTCTGTACATCCCACTGGCCATCGGTACGGGGATCGGCGCGCTGCGCTACTTCAGCGGGCGCCTGGCCACCCACCAGCGTCTGATCCCGAACCCGTTGGCGCACGTCAACACCCAAGTACATCGCATCAACCAATAGCCCCGTATCGACTGAGTAGGAGCATCCAACGTGACGCAGGAACTCGCACGAACAATCTGGACGGAACTGGCCGGGCTGGACTTCAGTGTCAGCACCATCGACGCAGGTGGAATCCCCACCCGATCGCTTCGGGCAGGTAACGGTGCCGAGCACATCGTGTTCTTGCACGGCACCAGCGGTCACCTGGAAGCGTTCATCCAGAACATCAAGCCACACGCAGAGCGCTACACCGTGCACGCCATCGACATGCTCGGCCACGGCTACACCGGAAAGCCGGACTACCCGTACGAAATTCCGCGCTACCGCGATCATCTGCTCGCGTACTTCGACGCCGTCGGAATCGACAAGGCGCACATCGGTGGAGAGTCACTGGGTGGTTGGGTCGGCGGCAGGACCGCAATCGACAACCCGGAACGTGTTGCCTCGCTGCAAATGATCGCGGCCGGTGGAACAGTGGCCAACCCGGAGGTCATGGACCGCATCCGGACGAGCACACGCAAGGCCGTCGAGACCGACGACGTGGAACTGACGCGTCGTCGGATGCAGTTGCTCATGCACGATCCGGCCAACGCGACCGAGGAACTGATCTCGGTTCGGCACACCATCTACCACCAGCCGGACTTCATCGCCGGTATCGACAATCTTTTGTCTCTGCAGAACATGGAGACGCGGCTGCGGAACATCCTCACCCCCGAGGATCTCGCCCAGATCACCGTCCCCACCCTGGTCGTATGGGGTCGCAACAATCCGTTCGGCGATATCCCGGAGGCCAACGCGATGCACCAGAACATCGCCGGTTCCGAGCTGCTGTTGTTCGACAACTGTGGCCACTGGCCCCAGCGTGAGCACGCCGAGGAGTACAACGCCGCCAGTCTCGCGTTCCTCGAGAAGCACCCGGTCGCATGAGTGGGACGATGCGCGCAGCCCGGGTGCACGCGTGGGGCCGGCCTCCGGTCGTCGAGGACGTCGACGTGCCGGTGCCGGCAGCGGGCGAGGCGCTCGTCCGCGTCGAGGCCGCCTCGGTAGCGCACCTGGACGTGACCGTCGCCAGTGGTGAGTTCGGTATCAAGCCGAACCTGCCCTACACCGGAGGCGTGGAGGGCAGCGGCGTCGTCGTCGAGTCCGCCGTCTTCGAACCCGGCACCAAGGTAGTCCTGCGCGGCGGCGGCCTCGGCCTGTTCAAGAACGGAACCTGGGCCGAGTACGTCGTCGTCAAGGACAAGGCGTTGGTCGAGGTTCCCCACGGACTCTCACCGGAGGTCGCTGCCACGTTCTGGGTGCCGACGACCACCGCCCGCGCCGCACTCGTCGACGTCGGCCGTCTCGGCTCGTGGTTGCCCGATGTCGGCAGCGCTGCCGAGGAACACGTCATCGTCGCCGGTGCCGCCGGGGCCGTCGGTTCGATGGTCACCCAGTTGGCCCTGCGGTACGGCGCGAAGGTGACGGCCCTCGTGGCCGACCGCGAGCAGGCTGCGCGGGTCGCCGACGGTGCCACCGCGCTGGTCGCCGACGACGAGGAGCAGTTCGCCGAACTCGCGAAGGAACGCCCGGCCACCTTGCTGGTGGACACACTGGGCGGGTCGAATCTCATCGTCCGGTCCCGTTGGGTGCGTCCCGGGGGACGCGCGGTGTCGATCGGATACGTCACCGGAAACGACGTGTCGATCGGGTTGTCCAACTGGCTGCTCGACGACGTTGCACTGTTGCCGGTCAACATGATTCGGCGCGAAGAGTCCGCTCGTGCCACGGTTCCCGAACTCGCTGCTCTGCTGGCGGCGGGAGATCTGACGCTCGATTACGAGAGCTTCACTCTGGACGAGACCGGCGCTGCGCTCGACAAGCTCGGCGCGGGAAAGGTCCGTGGACGAGCGGTGGTCATTCCCAAGTGACGACCGCGAGCAGAAGGGGCTCCGCCGACGAGGCCATCGAGCGCGTTCTCGCACATCTCACGCGAGGACGTCTGCTCGCTGCCGTCCGCGCGATGGTGGACATCCCCAGCCCCACGGGCGGGGAGGCACAGTTGGCCGAGTGGATCGCGTCGGATCTGGCGTCGGCGGGAGTCGATGCCGAGGTTCAACGCATCGACTCCAGCCAGGCAAATGCCGTCGCGACCGTCCCCGGCGGCGACGGACCGTCCCTTCTGCTCTACGCCCCGATCGATACGTTCACCACCGGAGACCCCGCGCTCGACGTCCCCGGAGCGTCGGTGACGTGGCGGCCCGATCTCGCACCGCGGTCGGTGGTCTCGGGCGACATCGTCGAGGGCCTGGGAGCGGGTAATCCCAAGGGCCACGGCGCAGTGGTGCTGGCTGTGCTGCATGCGTTGCACGCCGCCGGCGTCACCCCGCCTGGCGATGTCGTGGGAGGCTTCGGAGCCGGCGGCATGCCCAGTTTCGCAGTGTCGGGAGTAGGCGCGCCGGACCGCACGAACACCGGCCACGGGGTGGGCGCGGGGTTCATGCTCGAGCGCGGCTACACCACCGACTTCGCCGTCATAGCCAAGCCCGGTTGGACGGTTCTGCACGAGGAAGTGGGGCTCGTGTGGATCGACGTGACCGTGCACGGCGGGCATACCTACGTCGGCAGTCGCCACCGCATTCCGTACAGCAATGCGGTCGCATCTGCCGGCCGCGTGGCCATCGCCCTCGAAGACTGGCTCGACGGTTACGCGCAGCGCCACCGATACGCAACCATGACGCCCCAGGGAATCGTCTCGTCGATCAGCGGCGGCCTCCGACGGCTCGCGGCGTCGACCCCCGCAGCAGTGACGCTTCGACTCGATCTGAGGCTGACGACTCGACAGACGCCGGCGACGGTGCTGCGCGAAGTTCGCGCCATGCTGGCCGGTGTCAGCGAGCAGATCGGCGTCGAGGTGTCGGCACGAGCGGTGGCGGCCATTCCGGCGACCCACACGCCTCCCGGCTCGCCGGTGATCCAGGCGGTAATCGACGCATTCGAGACGGTGTCCGGCTCGCCGCACGAGATCGTCATGGACAACAGTGGGGCAACGGATGCGAATATCCTACGCATGCGCGGCCTACCCACTGCCCGGGTAGGAATGCCGAAAGTACCTGCAGTACCCGACGGTTCGGACATCGACTTCACCCGCGGCATGAACCTGGTCGACGTACGCGAGATGCAGCGGCTGGGCGAGATCCTGGTTCGTACCGTATTCCTTCTGCCCTCGAAAGCCGACCGTGACCAAGCAGGATGACTGTGCCGCACCAGGCGGTGCGAACTCGGTGCTGGGGAAGACGCGGTTGATTCTCGAGGCGTTTCGACTCGACGACGACAGTCTCACGTTGACCGAACTGGCGCAGCGCACCCAGATCTCGAAAGCATCGGTGCACCGGCTGAGCCAGGAGCTTCTCGAATGGGGAATGCTCGAGCGGTCCGGCCTCGAATATCGCCTCGGGATGCGAGCTTTCGAGTTGGGTAGCCGCGTCCCGAGATTGCGGGTCCTGCGCGACGCCGTCAGGCCGTTCATGGAGACACTGCATCACCGCACCCATGAGACCGTGCATCTGGCGGTGCTCGACGGACACGAAGTCCTGTACCTGGAAAAGGTGGCCGGCGGCCCCACTTCTGCTCGTCCGTCACGGATCGCGGGTCGACTTCCGTTGCACTCCACTGCCACCGGCAAAGTGCTGCTTGCGTTCGGGCAGACCAAGCTGTTGAACGATGTGCTAGCCAGGGGCCCGCTCGAGCGCGTCACACCGGCGACGATCGTATTGCCCGGCATGTTGGCCGAGCAGCTTCGTCGGGCACGGGCAGACGGATACGCCTCCGAACGGGAAGAGATGACCGCAGGCTATTGCTCGGTCGCAGCGCCGATCTTCGGGCCCACAGGCCTGTTGTTGGCGGCGGTATCGTTGACCGCGTCGGCTGCCCGATCGGATCTGGCGCACTTGGCGACTCTCGTGAAGTCGTTGAGCGACAACGTCTCGGCTACCGGCGCGGTCAACTGAACCGCTAGCTCATCGACCCTCGAACTGAGCCGTGCGCTTGTCGAGGAACGATCCGATGCCCTCTGCGGCGTCACGCAGGCCGAGATTGGCGAGTACGTGCTCCTCTTCGACGGCCATGGCGTCGTCGATGGACAGATGCAGACCGCGATCGATCACGGATTTCACCAAACCGATTGTTGCTGTGGGGCGATCGGCAAGGCGGCGTGCCTCGCGGGCAACGACTTCCTCGAAATCGTCTCCAGCGACCACGTCGACCAAGCCCTCTCGCAAGGCGTCGTCCGCGGTGAACTTGGTGGCGTCGATGATGAATCGCTTGGCCCGATGCGCACCCACCAGTCGGGGCAACCGTTGCGACCCGCCGGCACCGGGAAAGATCCCGAGATCTGTCTCCGGAAATCCGAACAGGGCCTTCGCGTGCAGGATTCGTAGGTCGCAGGCCAACGACAGCTCGGCGCCTCCGCCGAGAGCATGCCCGTTGAGAGCGGCAATCACGGGCTTGGGAGCCAATTCGAGCAGGCGCTGCACCACCACCCATCGGCGCATGTCGCGGTAGGTGTCGGGATCGAGTCGGTGCATGACGCGCAGATTTGCTCCGCCGACGAAGATCCGGTCCTTGCCGCGCACCACCACGCACCGAACCGTCGGATCGTCCAGGACGGTAGGAAGGTGAGTGATCATCGATTCGATGAGTTCCGGATCGACGATGTTGATCGGTCCGTGGTCGATCACCACGGTGACGATGTCGCCGTCGCGCTCGTAGCGGTGGCCGGTCGGTTCGATGCTCATGAAAGAACTCCTTCGTTGTGCAGGTCGGCCAGCTCGTCCGCAGTCAGACCCAGCTGTTCGACGAGGATGTCGTCGGTATGTTGGCCCAGAAGTGGTGCCGCTGTGCGTAATCCACCCGGGGTAGCGGACAGGTGTGCCACCAACCCTTCGTGCGCAACGGGTCCGGCCAGGGGGTGTTCGAGGGTGGGGTAGAAGTTGCGGGCTCGCAGCTGTACGTCCGTCTCCACCAGGTCGCGTCCGTCGCGTACGGGATAGGCCGCGATGCCCTGGTCCTGCAGGCTCTCCGCGAGCACCTCGGCGTCCATCGTTGCGGCCGCCTGCGTGAGTGCCTCCCATGGATCGTGCTCGACGGCGGTCCCGATTGCTGTGAGCGCCTCGCGCAGTGCGTCGGAAGTGCAACTCCCGACGGCTATCCATCGGTCTGCGCCGAGACTGCTCAGGATCCTCGCGGTAGCGGTCGGAACATCCTCTGCCATCTGGCCTTCGAGTGCCGCGGAGCCCAAATGGGATGCCATTGCCTCGAGCTGCGACAGATCGACGTGGCCACCTTCGCCGCGATAGAGCAGCTCGAGTGCGCCGATGACGGCCGCATTCGCAGCGACCATGTCGCCGAGTCCGAATGTGAGCCCCTGCGGATCGCGATCGGGCCGTGCTGTCTCCGCCGTCAGTCCGGACATGGCCGCGAGGGTGTCGGCGAAGGTCACGGCGTCACGCCACGGTCCGGTCTGGCCGGTCCCGGCCATCGACACCAACACCACTCCGGGGTTGATCTTGCGGAGTTGTTCGTAATCGAGTCCCCACCGTGCCAGGACGCCGGGGCTGAAATTCTCGACGACGATGTCGACATCCGCGGCAAGGCGACGCAAGAGATCCTGCCCCGCTGCGGTTTTCAGATTCAACGCAACGCTTCTCTTGTTGCGGTTGAAGTTGAGGAAGTAACCACCGTCGTCGAACCCCGCCTCGGGGCGCAGTCTCATCCCCGGCGAGAAGCGGGTCGGATCCTTTCGGTGGTACGACTCCACCTTGAGGATGTCGGCACCGTGTTCGGCAAAGGTCTTGGTGACGTACGGGCCGGCCAGAACCCAGGTCAGATCGAGAACTCTCACCCCGTCCAGTGCGCCGGTGGTGCCGGCCTGTGCGTTCTCGGCGTGATGTTCCTCGGCCGCATCGACGCTCGGGCCAGGGCGCACGACAGTCCATGCTTCGTTTGCCGCGACGTCGCGGGGTTCGTCGAGGCGTACGGGTCTGGGCAACGCGGGTGACTCCCAGCCGAAACCCACGTCTCGGTAGCTGCCCTTGCTTCCACTGTGTACGAAGAACTGCCGATCGATCAGCTGCGGATTGGTAAGCAGCGCGGGCCCGTTCGCCACCTCGGCCCACGGTAGTGCGCGACGGCGAGCCTCCTCGGCGAACGGCCGGGCCGAGCGTCGACCGGTGAAGCGGGAGACCACCGCATCCACATGTGCTCGTTCGCGCCACCGAATCTCGTTGTCCTGCCAGCGTTCGTCGGCCAGGTCCTCGGCCTCGCCTTCTTCGACCATCCACGCCAGCAGGTCCGTCCACATGCGGGGGGATCCGGAGTAGCCGCCGGCGAGGAACCCGTCGGATGCCCGGAACACTCGGTGGGCGACATGGCCGTAGATGCCCGATGTGCGTCCGGGAATCGTCCTGCCGTGGATCCACGAGATAGCGCCGATCTCGAGGGTTGCGGCGACAGCTTCCTGAGCAGAGATCTCGACCAATTGACCTGCGTTGGTGCGACGTCGGGCAATGAGGGCGAGGAGCGCCCCGATGGCACCGTGGGTGCCGGCGAGCTGAGTGCCCTGCTCACGCGGCGGTGGCTCGGGGGCCTGCCCGGCGTCGCCGCACAGCCACGCCATGCCGCCAGCGGCGGTGATCACCGTGTCGTCGCCGAGCCATTCTCGTCGCGGGCCCGAAATTCCGAACGGAGTGATCACCGTGTGTACGACACTGTCCCACAGTGACGGCCGAGTCTCGCGCAGCGCAAGGGTGCGAAGCCTGGGCGAGGGGCCGGATTCGAGTACCACGTCGGCCTGGGCGATCAGCTCGATCAGTGCGGCATCCGAGACGGTGCCGCGAAGGACCCTTTTACCGGCGTGCCAGTGCAGTCGATCGGCCGCCGAATCCAAATCGTCCTGCGGGGATACACGAACCACGTCGGCACCGAGGCCGACGAACACACGCGCGGCCTGATATCCGAGTCGGTCGGTGAGGTCCAGTACGCGAATCGCGGGATCGGACAAGGGAAAGCTCCTAATCTTGTTGGTGCGCCTCGGCATCGAACGCAGCGGTCGGAATGCCGCGATCGCGTAGTGCGCGCCGATTGAGTTTCTTACTGGCCGTGGTCGGCAACGCCGTCTCCACGTTGACGTAACGGGGAACCGCGTGGCGCGGTAGTTCTTGCGCGCAGTATCGGAGAAGATCACGCGGGTGAATTGCTCGTCCCGGCCGGGGGACGACCGCGAGCAGAACCTCGTCCTCGGTCAACTCGGACGGCACGCCGACAGCGGCAGCGTGGGCGACGTCCGGGTGGCAGGATGCCACCCATTCCACCCGTTCGGCGTCGACGGTCAAACCCCGGCGCCTGATCGTGTCGGCGGTTCGACCCTCGTAGTAGAGCCATCCGTCGACCAGGCGCCCACGGTCACCGGTGACGAACCAACCGTCGCGCCAAGCCTTTCGGGTGATCTCGGGCTCTCCGATGTACTCGGTGAACGTCACGTTCTCACCGCACGGCCGCACCTCGATCGAGCCGGCCGTTCCGTCCTCCACCGCACGTCCGTCGTCGTTCACCACGCGCACGCGGTAGTCGTCGACGATTCGACCCGCCGCGCCCGGGCGCGGTGCCGCATCGGTGGTGGCCACATCTCCGAGCTCGGTCGAGGCATATGCCTGCCGTAGCTCGACACCGAATCGCTCCGCCACGCTGTGGAACATCCAGTCCGGTGCCGGGCCGCCGTACGCGCGCGAAATGGTGTGCGCGCGATCGTCTTTGGTGGCGGGGGAGCGCAGCAGTATCGCGCACACCGCACCCATGAAGTTGAAGGCGGTGATGTTCTCTTCCCTGGCGGTGCGCCAGAACCGTCGCGCGGAGAAGTCGTCGACCACCAGGCGAGCACCGGACATCACCGCTGGAAGGAACGCCGCATGACGGGCATTGACGTGTTGCCAGGGAAATACGTTGAGCAGGACATCGTCGGAGCCGTAATCCATGGCGCGGCAGACCCGTCGGGCCTGACCGAGCCCGACGCCGTTGCACAGAAGAGCGCCTTTCGGGCGGCCTCCGGTCCCCGAGGTCACCATGATCGCGGCCGGGTCGCTCAACGACGACCGATGACGAGGCGGCCTGGGCCCGGTGTGGTCCGTCACCGCAGCGAGACCGTCGTAATGGCCGTCGATTGTCATCGTCGCGGCACCGACAGAATCGGCGAGCCCAAGCAGGTGTGGCTCCGCGGCCAACCGTGCCGGTGACGCGACAGTGAGCACTACGCCGCCCGCTGTCATCAGCTGACGAGCGACCTCGGGATCCAGAGCCGTCGGGATCGGGAGTTCGATTGCTCCGAGCCAGGAGATGGCCGTGGTGAGTGTCGCGGCCGCGGGTCCGGACGAACACGCGGTCGCGACGACGTTACAGACCCCGACGGTGGTGGCCAGCGCGGCGGCCATGGCCACCGCATCGTCGAGAAGGCCACCGGCGCTGATGCTCTGACCTCCGACACGGCGGATCACCTCTCCGTCTGCGTCGGCGTGTGCGCGGAGCTCGACCGCCTCGGCCCACGAGGTCGGGGCGATCACGCCGGCTGTGCTTCCCTTTCGGCCACGAGACCGAGAGCGATATCGATGATCATGTCCTCCTGGCCACCGACCAGTCGGCGACGGCCGCATTCCATCAGCAGGTCACGAACGTCGACGCCGTAGGCGCTCGACGCGGCCTCCGCATGCCGGAGGAAGCTCGAGTACACGCCCGCGTAGCCCAACGTCAGCGTCTCGCGGTCGACCCGGACCGGTCGATCCTGAAGCGGGCGGACGATGTCGTCCGCGGCATCCTGAAGTGCGAACAGGTCGCTTCCGTGAGTCAATCCGGACAGGTTCGCGGCGGCGATGAAGGCTTCGATGGGGCAGTTGCCTGCTCCGGCTCCGTGACCGGCCAGCGACGCGTCCACTCGGTAGGCACCGTTCTCGACCGCAACCAGCGAATTGGCAACGGACAGTGACAGATTCTCGTGGGCGTGAATGCCGATCTGGGTGTCCGGTTCGAGTACGTCGCGATAGGCGCGAACGCGCGCCTGCACGTCGGTCATCGTCAAACGACCACCCGAGTCGGTCACGTACACGCAGTGGGCACCGTAGGACTCCATCAACTTGGCCTGCTGAGCCAGTGCCTCGGGCTCCGCCATGTGGGAGAGCATCAGGAAGCCGGACACATCCATGCCGATCTCGCGGGCCGCCGCAATGTGCTGCGCGGAGATGTCTGCTTCCGTGCAGTGAGTGGCAACGCGAACCGACCGCACCCCCAGGGAGTACGCCCGCTTCAGATCGTGGATCGATCCCACACCGGGGAGCAGCAGGGTGGTGAGGGTGGCTCGTTCGATCACCGACGCGGCAGCCTCCAACCACGCCCAATCGCTGTGCGATCCCGGACCGTAGTTCAGCGAGGAACCCGCCAACCCGTCGCCGTGTGCCACCTCGATCGCGTCGACGCCGGCAGCGTCGAGCGCGACGACGATGCGGGCAACGTCGGTGGGTGACATGCGGTGCCGGACGGCGTGCATACCGTCACGCAATGTGACGTCCTGGACGTAGATGGGTGTGCTCATCGGAGTGCCACCTTTCGGCTTGCGATGCGTTCGGCGACCTGGATGCCGGCGGAGGTCATGATGTCGAGGTTGCCCGCGAAGGCGGGAAGATAGTCTGCGGCACCTTCGACTTCGAGGAATACCGAGACCTGATGGGTGGGCCGGGGTGCGGACGGGTCGGCCAGCAACGTCTCGACTGGCTGATCATCGGGGACCGCGACAACCTGGACTTCCTGCTTCAACCGATAGCCGGGCACGTAGGCGGCGACATCGGCCACCATCGCGGAGACGGACTCGCGGATACGTTCGGTGAGGCCGCCGCGACCGTCGTCGCTCACGAGGGCAAAGACTGTGTCACGCATGATGAGTGGCGGCTCGGCCGGGTTGAGGACGATGATCGCCTTGCCGCGTGCTGCGCCGCCGACCGTTTCGATCGCGGCCGACGTGGTTTCGGTGAACTCGTCGATGTTCGCACGTGTTCCCGGTCCTGCGGACCGGGAGGCGATCGACGCGACGATTTCGGCATACGCAACGGCAGCGACCCGGTTGATCGCCGCGACCACCGGAATCGTTGCCTGCCCACCACAGGTGACCATGTTGACGTTTCTCGCATCGATGTGGTTCTCGAGGTTGACGGCCGGGATGACGTACGGCCCGATCGCGGCCGGGGTCAGGTCGATCATCGTCTTTCCCAGCGGTTCGAGCCGAGCGGCATTGGCCTGGTGGGCTTTTGCTGACGTCGCGTCGAACACGATCTCGATCTCGTCGAACCCGTCGAGCTCGATCAACCCCTCGACGCCACGATGGGTGACGGGTACGCCGAGCGCCCGCGCACGGGCGAGGCCGTCGGAGTCGGGATCGATTCCGACCATGGCACCCATCTCGAGGACCTCGGAGCGAGCGATCTTCATCATCAGATCGGTCCCGATGTTCCCAGATCCGATGATGGCGACTCTGGTGGCGATTGGCATGGGCTTACCTCACTCACGGACTGCGGCGTCACTGCCGTTGTGGCAGAACTGGTCCAGCTTCACAGCTGAACGGCGATCGACGCACGAATCGGGTCCGTTGAGCGATACGGCCTAGGTGTAATGACCAGGGACGTTGTGGACGGCGTGGCAGCGACAGATAGGTGAGGACCTCCGGTATCGGTGTGGTTACCACAACTGCACCGACAACCGA